>CACZYY010000046.1 GCA_902785455.1 uncultured Spirochaetaceae bacterium | reverse complement strand
TCAAAAACATTATTGCTGCCGCTTAAAACGGTGCCTTCTAGTTGAACCATATTTTACTATTGTAAGCGAGAAAAGAAGATTTTGCAAGGAAAAGAAAGGGAATGTAAAATTTTCCAAAAAAAATCAAAAAATTTTTCATTTTCTATTGACACAAATTCGCAATTACTATATATTTATTCTCACATCGCAACGCGATGCATTCCCCGATTGTGTAATGGTAGCACCTCAGATTCTGGTTCTGATCGTGGGGGTTCGAATCCTCCTTGGGGAACTAAGGCTGGCTCAAAAGTCAGCTCTTTTTTTCTAGCTTGTTTAGGCTTGGCCGCCTCGAATATCGGTTTAGTTCGCCGCCCTCTCAAGGCGGAGAGACGGGTTCGACTCCCGTGGTGGCTATATAAAATCCCCTGCAAAGGCGGGGGATTTTTTGTTTTACAGCGGAGTTTTGTTAGCAGTTTTGGAGTCGAACCCCGTAATGAGCGCCGACCAAAGGGGAGGATGAGCCGGCACGGATGCCGGCGGAAGCGAATGTAGGCGGGGTGGAAGCTGAACACACGATGTGTGAAGCTGGAACCCTTCGACTTCCGTGGTGGCTATTTGGAATCCTCTGCAAAGGCGGGGGATTTTTTTTTATTTCAGGATAAATGTCGCGCGGGATTGTAGTGGCGGCGAAGCCGTTCCAGAGCGAACGAAGTGAGCGGGGAATGGAGCGGCAGCGGAACCACGAAAAGCCCGTAGGAAATTGAGTCGCGCAATATGAATAATAAATCTGTTTTTTTAAATGGTGCTGCTGCTGGTATTCCAATCGGTCTGGGATATTTTGCGGTTGCTTTTTCGCTCGGAATTGTTGCCCGCCGGGCTGGTCTTTCTCCGTTCCAGGGATTTATTTCAAGTTTTTTGAACCGTGCTTCTGCGGGGGAATATGCTCTTTACACTGCTGCTGAACAGCTTGCCACTTATATCGAAGTTGCTCTGATTATATTTGTAGTGAACGCCCGTTACATGCTTATGAGCTGTGCGCTTAGTCAGCGTATTTCAGAAAATACGGCTTTTGCCCATCGATTTCTCGTTGCTTTTGGAATTACAGACGAAATTTTCGGAATATCAATCGCGCAGAAAGGTTTTTTGAATCCCTTCTATACTTACGGTGCCCTTATGGTGGCGGCTCCCCTCTGGAGTGCGGGAACAGCCTGCGGAATTATTGCCGGAAACATTCTTCCTGTTTCAGTTGTTAATGCTCTTTCGGTTGCGCTTTACGGTATGTTCCTTGCAATTATCATTCCGCCTGCCAAAAAAAACATGACGATTGCAAGCGGAGTTGTAGTGAGTTTTGCTCTTAGCTGGGCTTTTTCGGTTCTTCCGTTTGTAAAAAATCTTTCCGGTGGTAACAGGACAATCATCCTCACTGTTGTGATTTCTGCAGTGATTGCATACTTAAAACCTGTGAAAACTGAGGAGTAAAAAATGCGCGGAAATATTTGGATTTATATTTTAACTGGTTTTGTGGTTTCTTATTTGATTCGCGTTTTGCCGCTTACTTTGATTCGTAAGCCTATTAAAAATCAGTTTATCCGCTCTTTTTTGTATTATGTTCCGTACGTCACTCTTTCCGTGATGACTTTCCCTGCGATTGTCGAGGCGACTAGTTCCCCGATAGCGGGTGTGGCGGCCCTTGTGGTGGGCGTGGTGCTTGCGTTCTTCGGGGCGGGGCTTTTCCCTGTTGCGATTGCCTGCTGTGTGGTGGCGTTTGTAAGTGAGTATCTTGTGAGCGTTTTGTAACGTATTATTTCAGCCGTGAGACGAGAATTTTTATAGCCTGTGTTGTGTCGGCTACTAAGAATGAAAAGGTGGTTGTTGAAAGCCCCGGAAGTGATTTTCACTTTCGGGACATATATTTTAGTAATCGATTACATATATTTCAGCAAAGCTTTTATAAACTCATAATCTACAACAAAAGATGTTTTCCTTGAAGAATCAGAACTGTTTCCCAATGTTACTTCAAGTTCATTGGCATTTTTGAGGGCTTCCATCTGAGCATCAAATAAAGCTCCAACCATGATAAAGTAGTAGCCGTCATCTGAATCATGAGGGCTTGATAATGCATCCTTCATGGAGACAGTTTTCTGACCAGTACTTATTATGTACTTGTCCCAATATCCATGCTCAAAAGGCTCATCTTTTCTTAGGGCTGCAATATACCCCTTATAGATTATGTTTTTATCTATCTCAGTTTTGATGACAGCAAAGGCCAGACCTTTGCTGGTTGAATCTTCTTGAATAGCGTATGCGACACTTGTATCTTTGGAATCGTCCTCTGTTGTCACCTTATAGGTGATTTTCTCGGTATAACCGTCTTTTGACTGAGACCACACGACAGATTCTTTTGCACTGTTATCATTACTGTCATCATCGCTTTTGCAGCCAATAAACAACAGTGGTAACATCAGAAACAAAAACAAAAACTTTTTCATAAAACAAAACTCCTGTTGGTTGTATTATGAAATCTTCCGCAGATGTTGTAAATAGCTAGATTGTGTAGAAAAAGAGGAAAAAATGAGCGATAATATGTCTATGACAACAGAAAAATTGGATTCACTCAGAAAAATTGGCGAAACAGTATCTGTAGAATTTAAGCGTTGCGGTGGAAATATTGAGCATGACGTTTATGAGACTGTATGTTCGTTTTCTAATCGTTTTGGCGGAGATATTTTCTTGGGAATTCTTGATGATGGAACTGTAAATGGTGTTCCTGAAAAAGCAGCTCCAGAAATGATAAAGAACTTCATAAGCGTTCTTTCCAATCCTTCAATGTTTTCGCCGACACTCTGTATCGATGCAGAAATTATGGAATATCAGGGGAAAACAATCATACACATCTATGTTCCGGTTTCTGGTGAAGTTGTCAGCTACAAAAAGATAATTTACAACCGAACAAATGATTCTGATGTAAAAGTAACTTCTACAACAGATATTGCTCAGATGTATATCAGAAAGCAGGAAATCTTTACTGAAAGAAAAGTTTTTCCTTATGTCAAACTTGAAGATTTAAGGTTGGATTTATTGCCGACAGTAAGACTTCTTGCAAAAAATAATTCTCCTGCAGGTAATCACCCATGGGAAAAATTGAGTGATGAAGAACTTTTACGAAGTGCAAGACTTTTTGCAGAGGACAGAGTTACAGGACAACAAGGATTTAATCTTGCAGCTGTTATGCTTCTAGGAAAAAATGAGATTATAAAAGATGTTGCTCCAATGTATCTAACTGATGCTTTAGTAAAAAAAGTTAATAAGGATCGTTATGATGACCGACTTGTTGTTGAAACAAATCTCATCGAAAGTTATGATCAGCTTTTTGATTTTGCAGCAAAGCATCTGCCTGACAAGTTTTATCTTGAAGATGGTAAAATCAGACTTTCACTCAGGAATATCATCGTTCGTGAGATGATTGTAAACACACTAATGCATCGAGAATATACAAGTGGATTCCAGGCTAGATTTGTAATTGAAAAAGACAAAATGTTTGTTGAGAATGCAAATCGTGCTAAGAAGGATGGATTGATTACGCCAGAAGATGTAATTCCATATCCAAAGAATCCGATTATTGCAAATTTCTTCAGAAATATTGGTTATTCAGATAAACTTGGTTCTGGTGTTAGAAAAGTCTTTACCTACTCAGAAAAATATTCTGGAGCTGACCCAATATTTGCAGAAAGTGATGTATTCAGAATTACAGTTCCTTTGGATGATGATTTCTCTTGGGATGCACAGAAAACTAGCGATACTGTAAACGATACTGTAAACGATACTGTAAACGATACTGTAAAACTAAATAGTTCTCAGAAAAAAATAATTGATGAATTGAAGAAAAATGCAGAATTAACACAGGAACAATTATCAAAACTGGTTGGAATCAGTCTTGTAAATATTAAAAAAAATATGAAAAAACTTCAGAATCTTGGTTTGTTAAAACGTATCGGTTCAGACAAAGTTGGAGAATGGAAAATTTTATAGAAAAAGAATAAAGAATCTTTTTCGTTTTTGGGTGCAGGGCTTTTCCCTGTGGCGATTGCCTGCTGTGTGGTGGCCTTTGTTGCGGAATTTGCTGTAAATTTGCTATAATATCTTCGTGAGTAATATTATCGATAATAAAACCATTCATTCTGTTTCGGGCGAGAAGATTGTAATTCAGGGCGCCCGCGAGCACAATCTTAAGAATATCAGCGTTGAGATTCCGCGCAACAAACTTGTAGTGATTTCGGGGCTTTCTGGCTCCGGCAAATCCAGCCTTGCTTTTGACACGCTTTTTGCAGAGGGCCAGCGGCGTTACATGGAGAGCCTTTCTTCGTATGCACGGCAGTTTTTGGGCAGCATGGACAAGCCAGATGTTGATTTAATCGAAGGTCTTTCTCCGGCAATTTCCATCGAACAAAAAACGACTCACAATAATCCGCGCTCAACTGTGGGCACGGTCACAGAAATTTACGATTATTATCGTCTTCTTTTTGCACGCATCGGTCATGCTCATTGTCCTAACTGTGGCCGCGAGATTAAGGAGCAGAGCGAAGATCAGATTATAGACACGATTTTGGGCTGGGGCGAGGGCACTCGTCTCACCATTCTTGCTCCCGTTATCCGTGGTAAAAAGGGCGAGCATCAGAAAATTATCGAAGATGCTCAGAAGTCAGGCTTTGTCCGCGCACGAATTGACGGCCTTATGGTTGAGCTTGATGATACGATTAAACTCGACAAGCAGAAAAAGCACACGATTGAAATCGTAGTTGATCGAATCGCGATTAAAGAAGATTCACGAAAGCGTCTTGCAGAGTCAGTTGAGGCGGCTTTGCAGGCTGCGAACGGCGTTGTGATTGTTCTTCGGCGCGTGAATGACGATAGCGAAAAGGGCTGGCACGAAGAAGAAGTCTTTTTCAGCCAGAAAAATGCCTGCCCGGACTGTGGAATTTCCGTTCCTGAGCTTCAGCCTCGTCTTTTTTCTTTTAACAATCCTTTTGGCGCGTGCCCGGAATGTACCGGCATCGGTGAAAAAATGGAATGGGATGCCAAAAAAATCCTGCCCGACGACAGCCTTTCTTTTAACGAAGGAGCTTTTCCTTTCTACAATCCCGACAGCGAGTGGAACAAGTCTCTTTTTGGTGCTGTTGCCGAGACTGGCGGATTTACGCTCGATACTCCTGTTAAAGATTTGAGCGACAGTCAGCGCGAATTTTTGTGGAAGGGCGACGACACCAAAATCATGCACTGGATTTACCGAAAGCAGAGCGGCGAGGGCTTCTCCGAGTACAAGCGGCCGTGGATTGGCATATGGGCTGACATGAAAAGGCGGCACAACGAGGCATGGGGCGAAAGTCAGCGTGTTCGTATGGAAGAGCGTTTTATGTCTGTTTCCGAGTGTACATGCTGCCACGGGAAAAGGCTTCGCCCAGAAGCGCTGGGCGTTACGGTGGGCGGCAAAAATATCATCGATTTGTGTGGCTTGAGCGTAATTGAAAGCCTTGATTTTATCGAAAAACTTGAGCTTACCGATACCGAAAAACTGATTTCATCTCAGATTATAAAAGAAATCAAAGCCCGGCTCACTTTCCTTAAGAATGTCGGTCTTGATTACCTCACCCTGGAGCGTTCGGCAGGAACTTTGAGCGGTGGCGAGGCTCAGCGAATCCGGCTTGCAACTCAGATTGGTTCCGGCCTCACAGGCGTAATGTATATTCTTGACGAGCCTTCGATTGGACTGCACCAGCGGGATAACGAGCGGCTTATTGACACCCTCACTTATCTTCGTGATCTCAAAAACACTGTGATTGTCGTTGAGCATGACGAGCAGACGTTGCGTACGGCCGACTGGCTTGTTGACATCGGTCCCGGTGCGGGCGTTCACGGCGGAAATGTAATCGCTTCGGGCACTCCCGCTCAGGTTATGGAAGTCCCGGAGAGCATCACGGGCCAGTATCTTAAAGGCACGATTTTTATGCCGATTCCAAAAGAGCGTCGAAAGGGGAACGGCAATTTTATTTCGATAAACGGAGTCCGTGAGCATAATCTTAAGAATGTCAGCGTGAAGATTCCGCTCGGCACTTTCACTTGTATCACAGGCGTTTCTGGCAGCGGAAAGTCAACTTTGCTCAGCGATGTTTTCTATCCTGTCGTATCGAACACTCTTATGAAAACCGACTATCGGGCAGGCGAGCATGATTCTATCGAAGGAATTGAGAATATCGACAAGGTAATAAACATTGACCAGAGCCCGATCGGCCGCACTCCGCGAAGCAATCCTGTCACTTACGTGGGCGTTTTTGACTCAATCCGCGAGCTTTATGCTTCGCTTCCAGATTCAAAGGCACGCGGCTACAAATCAGGCCGTTTCAGCTTCAATGTAAAAGGCGGTCGCTGCGAAAACTGTCAGGGTGCGGGAACAATCACAATAGAAATGAACTTCCTGCCTGATGTTTTCATTCAGTGCGATGTTTGTCACGGTCATCGCTTCAATCAGGAAACTCTGGACGTGCGCTACAAGGGCAAGAATATTTCCGACGTTCTCAACATGACTATTGAAGAGGCGGCGGATTTCTTCAACGCGATTCCTCATATTTCGCGAAAACTTGAGACTTTGAAGAGCGTGGGTCTGGGCTATATTCAGCTAGGTCAGAGTGCGCTCACACTTTCTGGCGGAGAGGCTCAGCGTGTCAAACTGGCGACGGAACTTGCCCGTCCTTCAACAGGCAAAACGCTTTACATTCTTGATGAGCCCACAACCGGCCTGCACTTTGCGGATGTAAAAGTCCTCATGGAAGTAATCCAGCGGCTCGTTGACAAAGGAAACAGCGTGGTGATGATTGAGCACAACCTTGATGTTATCGCCCAGGCGGACTACATCATCGACCTGGGGCCAGACGGCGGAAACAAGGGCGGCACAATCGTAGACACCGGCACCCCTGAAGAAGTAGCCGGGAGATGGCAGGAAACAGGCAGCTACACCGGAAAGTTCATCGAGGACACCTTAAAGCACGGTCATAAGATTGAGTAAAATAGACGCAGATTAACGCAGATGGACACAGATTTGTATATTTGTCTGTTGAAGCTCCCTGATAGATTACGGGCATCTTTCTTAACTGAAAATTTCTAATCTGTGATAATCGGTGCTAATCTGTGGATTGAAAAATATGAAAAAAGTTTTTGTGCTTGCAGTTTTGATTTTCTCTTTTTTATCGCTCCCGCTTTTTGCGGCCGGAGATAAGTCTGTCATTTCTATTGATCAGGCGCAAAAAGTTGAGAATACAAAAGATGCTGTGAGCGGTGATGACTGTATCGTCCTTACAGGAAATGTCAAAATTTCCGTGACTCGTGACGGCACAAAGACTACAATCAGTGCAGAAAAAATCAATTATAATCGTGTCACCGAAATGCTTTTCGCGGAAGGTGATGTTTCTCTTGCCCAGACAGGCGGTTCTGCTGGTGGCGAGACAATTACGGCATCAAGCCTGCTTTTTAACACGGCCACTCTTGAAGGTGTTTTTGACAATGGCCGGGCTGTTCAGACATCGAGCGATGCGATTAATCTTCCTTCCGGTTCCACGCTTATCGTTGCTTCCGAAGTTTTTGGCCGTGACTCAGGTGGTACGATTTCATTCAAATCTGGTGAGCTTACTTTCTGTGATGATGAAAATCCTCACTGGCGAATCAAAGCTACACGAATCTGGCTTTTGCCTGGCGGTGAATTTGCCTTCCTTAATGCCCGACTTTTCGTTGGTCATTTTCCATTGCTTTATCTTCCTGCTTTTTATTATCCGAAGGACGAGCTTCTTTTTAACCCGACTTTTGGTTTCCGTCAGCGGGAAGGATATTACATCAACACAACGACTTATCTTTATGGAAGAAAAGGTTCCGGGGTTCTCAGTTCGGCCGACATTAATTCCAAGCTCAATTCATCAAGTTCGAGCTCTTCTTCCGATGACGATAAAATCGACTTTTTCAGTTTTATGAACACGGGTTCGATGAAGGAACAAAGGCGTGAAGGTCTTGTTCTTCACAATCTTGATGATGATTATTCCGGCGACACTTCAAAATATTTCAAAGTGATGGCCGATTATTATGCAAATATGGGTACGATGGTCGGTTTTGACGGAGTTTTTGCTCCTGGAACAATTATCACAAATCTTTCCACAAATCTTGAAATCGGTTTTTCAAACACAATTTTCAGAAATAATGCGATTTATCTTCCAAAAAATGCCGGCGGTGAAATAATCGAAGACAGATCAAATTTCATGGGACTGGAAGTTCCTTTCCGTTATCAGGCAAATTTGAAGTTCTCTATCGCAAAGCCGTTCTCACTCACTTTCAGTATGCCGATTTATTCAGATCCATATTTTAACTATGACTTTAACACTCGCGCTGAGACAATGGACTGGATTGATTTTGCCATGAGTGGTGGCGGCGCTTCATCATCAAAAGATGAATTGACAGTCAGCGAGACTTCATCTTTTACATGGGGCATAAACGGTTCTTACACCGTAAAAGTTCCTGATTTCTTAAATCCTTATATTTCAACACTTTCTCTTTCAAGTTTCAGTTCTTCGATTGTCTACTCTTCCAAAGCACATGAAAAACTCAAAGATGACGAGCGTGCTCAGAAAGATTCTTCATGGACAAGTTACACCCCGGAACGGAAATTCTATTATCCGTCGCAAATTACTCCGTTCAAAGTCAGCGGAAGATTGTCGGGCACTCTTGTTCAAATCCCGAACACAAAATCCAAAAAATCTACGTCTGCTTCCGTGACCCTTTCACCACCCGAAGATTTGGATGATTCAGAAAAAAAAGATGAAAAGAATGATTCCTCTGATTCCAAAGATGCTGCGAATTCAAAAAATACCGAAAATACTGAAGACTCAGAGGCCGAAGACGCAATTTTCTCTGATGTTTATCTTCCTTCGCTGGATGTTCCTTCTTTTTCAGTGAAAACAATGAACGGAATTACTTATTCTCTGGGCTATTCTGTTTCGCCGGATTTCACGTCTCAGTTTTCTTATTCTTCCGTAATTCTTAAAACGCCGGAAGATTTTGACTGGAATGATATGCAGTCAACTTATATTCAGGTAAAATCTCCGACGGTCATTACTAACAGGATTGGTTACAGGGATAATTTTATTTCCCTCACGGATACTTTTACCTTCAGCCCGGTTTATCAGTCGCATCCATATTTAAAAATAACAGACTCTTCTTCGGACGGCGGATATACTCCGGATTCTGCAAAATCGGTAGAAAAATCGGATTATACGGCGCGAAAAATGGATTTGACGGACGTAAATGCACTTTCATTCCGTCCTTTTGGATATACAGAGCATTTTGCTGACACTTCGCTTACCTGGAACACAACGATAAAAATGATTCGTACTGATTTTACGGGTACGGCGGATGATCCTGAGTGGGATTATAAGACAGCAGATTTGACTGATGAAGACTGTCTCACGGTTCATAACCTGAATCTCGTTTTGGGTGCCAAAGAAATGGACAAAAGAGTTTATCAGACGCTTTCTTTGACGACAACTCTTCCGCCACAGGTAGATTCTTACAGCGGAACATTGACTTTGGGCTTCCCATACACGGTTTTTACAGTCGGAACTGGAATCAAGCAAAAAAGTAAGGATGACAGCACATGGGTAAAAGATGATTTGAGCCAGTCCCTGAGCCTAGATTTGTTTTCCAGCAAGCTGAAATTTTCAGAAAACTATGTTTATGACTTTGAGGAGTCTGATAGCGAGTCGTTGAAATTCTCGCTGTCCGGATTCGGGGCGCAGGCTTCTTATACGGCTTCATATGTCTCAGGCTATCATTTTAAGTCTGGAAAAGGCTGGGTTGTGAATAATAATGGAGAAAAAGAATTCCAGCCATATCAGTTTTCGCTTTCATATTCTAGCAAATCAAAGACTTTCAAGTATTTGAGCGACCGTATTTCCTGGTCTCCGTCTGTATCGACAAGTGCGGTTTATGATTTCGTGCGTCCTACAAACAGTTATTTTAAATTAACTCCATCCCTTACCTTTAAGGTGAATAATTTCCTTGATATTAAATTCAGTGCAGAAACGAAAAACAGTATTATTTACCGCTATTTCTGTTCTGATGATGATTTCCAAAATTATTATGGTGGTCGTGGTGAGCGTAACATCC
Organism: uncultured Spirochaetaceae bacterium; assembly: GCA_902785455.1. Lineage (GTDB taxonomy): Bacteria > Spirochaetota > Spirochaetia > Treponematales > Treponemataceae > Treponema_D. The sequence goes on along the minus strand of CACZYY010000046.1, from coordinate 8,358 downwards.
TGCAGGATATTCTTGATTCGTTCCGGTTTGATGATGAGGAAAAACGCAAGGCAAGCGCATTCAAATTGCAGACTCTGAAGATTGACGTGACTCATGATCTCGATGACTGGGATTTGAACTGCTCGTTCAGTATCAAGCCTCGTCTTTTGACTCCTAGCTCGACAGGATATGCCGGAGACGGAAAAACTTCTTACTACGATTTCAGCCCGTATTTCTCAATCAGTGTTGCATGGCGGCCTCTTGCAAGCATGAAAACTCAGATTGTAGATGAATACGGAGAATGGAAGTTGAATCCTTAACTTCTTTCTTTGAAAAGAAATTCACGCTCTTGTGAAGTATTTTTTTGATTTATAAAAAAACAATCCTTAAAATCTTATTAAACTATTCTTCTTTTAAATGAGTAAAATAAACCTAAAATACAGTTACAGTGATTTTATAAATTTTAAACTTATAAATAAGACAGAATAGTGCATAAAGTTGACAGTTTTTTAATCCGATTATAAAAATACCTTAAATAATCTTAAGGACCGGATTTTTTAAGGCGATTAAAAAAAATTTGGAGTAAAAAAATTGCATTTCCTATCTTCTGGTAAATGTAAAAAAGTTTTTGAAATGTTATATCGGAGAGTTTATAACGGAGGAGACAAGTTTAGTTTTTTTGAAGATGGTCTGAGTCTTATTCGAGAGGTCCTTAATGAAAAGAATGAGGCTGCTATAATTTTCATGGACTACGACTTGTACAAGGGGTTTACGGATGTCATTTATGATATCCTGAAGTCAAAAAATCTGAAAATACCGATAATTCTGATTGGCGACCCAAAAAGAAAAACAGCAGAAAGGATGAATTTCTGGGTTGCCGTAAATGAATTTCAGTATGATATTCAGACTTTGCACCTTATGACACCTCTGTTCAAAAAAATAACGGAAGCGCTTGAATGTTCTGAAATTAAGAAGTTGATTTTCGAGACTGATAATACCGTAGAAAATTCAGTTCTGGAATTGTCGCCTCCTGTGAAGACGGTAAAAAAGACTGTCCTTGAACCTTTCAGAAAGGACGCTAATTTGCCACCATCAATTTATAATCTTCTTGCATTCTTGTTTAAGCGTCGTTGTCGTGAGGTTTCTGTCGATGAAATTGCAAGCTATATGAACATAAACGGCAGTGATGAAAAGTCACGGAAGAATGCTGTTTATGCTTATATCGCGAAGCTTAGAAAATGTATTGACTGTACGCCAAAATGTAAGCTTGAAGTTCTTCGGACAAGAAGGGGATACTACAAACTGATTTTGCGTTGATTGCAAATGCCGTAGTTGAAAATCGCCTTTCAGCCCGCTATACTTTGTGCCATGCAGCCGAAGATTTTCAGCCTGATTGATAAGGCGATTTACGATTATAAAATGATTCCAGAGGGAGCAAAAATTCTCGTGGGTGCGAGCGGGGGGAAAGACTCAACTCTTCTCATCGAATATTTTGCGAATAGAATGAAAAGGCGTAACGAGCATTTTTCATTCACCGCGCTGAACATAAAAACTGATTTCGCCGATGAATTTTCGCCTGAGCTCAAAAAGATTTTTGCGGGCTGGGGCGTTAATGTTGAGACTTTAGAAGTGAACACTTTGGAGCGCGTAAAACCCGGCCGCAAGATGAACTGCTTCTGGTGTTCAATGCAGCGTCGTATGGAACTGAATGAATATGCTGCCCGCAACGGATTTACTCATGTTGCTCTTGGTCATCATCTGGATGATGCTCTCGAGACCCTTTTGATGAACATGCTGAACAAAGGCACCCTAGAGACAATGCCGCCAGCGATGAAGTATGACAAGTATCCGGTCACGATAATCCGCCCGCTGTATTATGTTCCGGTGAGCGCGATTGTTGAACATGCCGAGATAGAAGGCTGGAAGAGCCAGACATGCACCTGCACCTATCAGGACAATTCCGGCCGCAAAGATGTCCGTCGAAGGCTCGAAGTGCTCACGAACGGCGACAATGCACAAAAAAAACGGATGCTCCTCGCTCTGAAGAACATCCGTCCTCAATACTTGCCGTAATTTACTTGATACGGGCTTTGATGAACTCCATTTTGAGCTCTTTCATTGCTTCTGTGAGTGATACTTTGTAGATGTGCGGATTTAGGATTCTCTTGTATGAGCTGTCGAAGCTTTCGAGCTGCTTCTGCATAGTCTCGCGGGCTTTGCGCAATGTTTCGGCCTCGCTTTTCTTTTCGCCAATGCGTTTTCCGTTCTCGACAACCTTTCTGAGCATCGGCTCGACTTTCGCCGCATTGAAAACGAACTGCCTGTAATCAATCATCGGGTGGTAGTAGCGGTATTCTTTGCCTTCTTCGATAATCTCATCCTTTCGTGCAATGATGTCAGCCCGTGCGTTGCCGTCCGCGTCGTACAAACGGAATACATTTTTGATTCCAGGGTTTGTGTTTTTCTCAGGATTGTCGCTGAATTTCATTGCCGGCTGCATCTGGTCTGTTTTTTCGTCGTGACGGGCACCGAGCTTGTAAACGCCGGTGAAACTTGCTTCGTTTCCGCCCGTTACCATGTGAGTTCCGACACCCCAAGAATCAATCGGCGTGTTTTGCTGAACCAAAGTTTCGATGATTTCTTCGGTAAGCTCGTTTGATACGCAAATTTTTGCCTGCGGGAATCCTGCTTTGTCCAGTTCTTTTCGGACTTCGCGTGTCAAATAAGAAATATCGCCGGAATCCAGTCGAACTCCGAAATTGTAGCCCTTTTCGACAAGCTCACGGCCTGCGATAATCGCATTTTTGATTCCAGATTTGAGAGTGTCGTAAGTATCGATTAAGAAAACGGCATTAGTCGGGTAAATTTTTGCGTAGGCGCGGAATGCCTCAAGCTCGCTCGGAAAAGCCATAATCCATGAGTGAGCCATCGTTCCCATCACGGGAATGCCGTAAATCTTTCCGGCGAGAGTGTTGCTTGTTCCGGCAGCCCCGCCGATAAAACTTGCACGTGTTGCGCTCATGCCGCCGTCTGGTCCCTGAGCACGGCGCAAACCGAATTCCATGATTCCGCCTTTTTTGCTTGCGAGCCAGACCCGTGCTGTTTTTGTGGCGATAAGACTCTGGAAATTGATGATGTTCAGAATGAGAGCCTCGACAATCTGAGCCTCAATCAAATTTGCATGAATCCGCACGATTGGCTCCTGCGGAAATATGATTGAGCCTTCTTCAAAAGCATACATGTCGCCGTTGAAGCGGAAATCTTTAAGAAATTCCAAAAATCCTTCCTCGAAGATATTCTGCGAGCGAAGATATTCGATATCGTCATCGCCGAAAGTGAAGTCTGTAATTGCGTCAATAAGATTTTCCAGACCGGCGAAAACTGAGAATCCGCCGTTAAAAGGCTGCCTGCGGAAAAACATGTCAAACACGACCGCATGATTCATGTTATTCTTCCAGTAGCCCTGAGCCATGGTAAGTTCGTAGAAGTCGGTAAAAAGTGCATTGTTTGTGATTAAGCTTTTTTTGGATTCTGTCATAATTTTACCCCCGTTTAAGCTGAAATTTAAAACTGAAATTGAAAGATGTTGTTCTCCAGCGTTTGCCTGCGTCACAAGCGATAAAAACCGACATCTTTTTATATTTTAGCGAATTTGGAGATTTTCCACAATGAAAAAAGTAAAAGGGAATTGAGCAACCGCATTATAAAATGTTTGCTGCTAAAAATGGCTCCTATTCATGAAAACTGCTTATTTGTAAAAAAAATTGAAATAATTTAGACCTTTCTTAAAGTCATTCGTATAAATATGTGAATGCTTTTTACTAAGAATCTTAAAAGGTTCATATAGGAGAAAAAATGAAACGAACAAAAATCTTTATGACTCTTACAGCACTTGCCCTTACAGCAAGCCTTGGCTTTGTTTCTTGCGCCAATAACGATGATGGCGAAAGTACAACTGATGACCGCGATACTTATGACACTGACGGAAGCGCAAGGGCTCTTGACGATGCGGCCTTTAATTTGCTCCGTTCTCTCTGTTCTATTGATGATGACGAAGATGGTGTTGAAAATTTAGTTAAGGGCAGTGGTTCAAAAAAATTTGAGCTTGATGAAGGCGTTGAGTTGCCAGGTGCCGAAGAAGGTGTACGTTCCATTGCCTGTGATTCTTTTGATTATGCCCTGGAATATTTTTCTGACCTTGTCGGTTTTCCTGTAAGTGAGGATGATCTTTCTGCAGATTCTTACACTTGGAATGAATTCAAGGACAAGCTTGGAACCCTTATTTTTAAAAAGGTAACTGGTGAGGAAGATGGAGCTTATGCTGTCATTGATGTGGATGTGAAGGTTCTCAATGTAAAGCAGCTTCGTTTTGTTCCGCCTGAGATGATTGCTGCTTCTGTAGCTGAAAACAGCTATTCTGGAAAGCCATACTATAACGCCGGTGACATCATCAAGCGTGTAAAAGATTCTACTTACTGGATGTGCGTTCGTCCTGCAGGCGGTAATCTTCATAAGGACAAGAGTTACTGGATCTGTCTCAATCCTTGTAAAGACAGCGTTGAAGATGCAACTGAGTGCATAATTGACAAGACAACAGAAACAGTTACAAGGGCTTTGAAAAAGGGAAAATTAAAGCAGAAATGGGTATTTGCCCAAAATCTCATGTCTTTAAAAACAGCAAAAGCTGCTTACCACACGCTGAATGCACTTTCAAACTCAGACTGCTTTGATATTTATGGAAGCAAAAGTGTGTATGATGCAATTGTGGAGAAGGGCTATGATTTGCGTCGTCTCCGTGATGAGCCAAACGAGGATGCTGACGATGGTATAGTTGGTAACGAAATTTCTCAGCGTGACGAGAATTATGATGAGACTTTTATCAATATGTATCCACTTCTCAACCGATACAGTTCAAGTGAAGTTACAAACATCGGACGCTTTACAATCGCCTATGGCAGCGTGACAAAAGACAAGGCGAGAATCACCAGCGGTAAAAATAAAAATGCTGATACTCAGTATGTACAGCCGGTTCTGATTGGCAACTCTGGGGTTTCTGGCAATTCAGTAAAAGAAATAATAAGTCTTACCTGGCAAGGTGCCGAGGGCAAAAAATGGCTGCTTTCTGCTACTGATGGTTACGATGTTGAGCATACTATTTTTTGGCTTACATTGGATGATGCAAATTATAAGGGCGAATTGCGTTATGACGATGAATATGAGTCTGTCTTTACATCAATTAGCGCAGGTCCTTTAAGTGCTTGCCGTACACTGGCTGACAATGAACAGGACTATGACTTCCTTGAATTTGTGCACGTCGTAGATGATTATGGCAATCTCAGCTTTAGAAATTCTGAGCTCCGTCTTCCGCAGTTTGCTGGAAAAGTAAAAGCTAGCGTCATGGACTGCAACGATCCTGTTATTTTCAGCCCTGAACTCTGTATCAAGGACAATAAGGGAAAAGGTGACAGCAGAGTACGTCCAGTAAACAATAAAGACTATGAAGATATTCTGGTTACTGCTGATAATGGTGGAAAAATCTTTGACTGGTGGGGGTCATTGAAAAATACCACTCGCGAGGTTGACGGAAAAAAAGTAAACTGGAATTCTGAAAATAACTAATTTTTCGGCACGTCCCGTTTTAGTGCCGGAGATGTTGTTCAGCGAGACTGTGGGCTGCCCTTATTTACGGACAGCCCTTTTTTGCGCTTTCAGCGCCACTCTCTAGCGCTCGAAGCACAGCTTCGAACGAGACTCGTTAAAAACGCTTCTCAAGCGTTTTTACGCTTTCAGCGCCACTCGCTAGGACGTTTGTTGTATTTGAAAGTGTATCTTGCGCCCAGATATCTTCCGATAAAGCGGCTCATGAACGCCGTGAATTTCCATTTGTTTGCCCATAAAATAATTCGTTTGCCGCGTTTTGCTTTTTTGAGACAATGCGCAACCACCGCAACAGGATCTTTTCCGTGCAGAACTTCTTTTCGGACGCCATTTGAAGCAACGTTTGCAAAATCCGTAGAAACAGAGCCTGGGCAAAGTGCGCTTACTTTAATTCCTTTGTCTTTTAATTCTGCAGCAAGAGCCACTGAAAATGAAAGCACGTAAGCCTTTGTTGCCGCATAAACCGCAAAATTTCCAAGAGGCAGAAAAGCCGCAAGCGAAGCAACATTTATAATAGAAGAATCCTTGTGCAGATAAGGCAAAACCGCACCGCAGAGACCTGTGAGGGAAGTGCAGTTCAAATCTATCATTTCCAGCTCTTTTTCAAGCGGTGTCGTCGCAAACTCGCCGTAAGTACCAAATCCCGCGTTGTTCACAATCATGTCAATTTCAAAACCGCCAGAAATTTTTTCTGTAGAAAGAAAAGTCCTGAAAAGTGAAACGCCTTCCTTGCCGGAAAGATTCATTGGAACAGCTTTGATTGTCGGAAAAGCTTTGTATGAGTCCGGCTTTGCGCTTTCAATTTCTTCTTTCACACTTTCAAGTTTTTCTTTATTTCGTGCAAAAAGCCAGAGTTCTGTGCTTTCTGTTTTTGTTGCAATCTGTCGTGCAAATTCCGCTCCCATTCCAGAACTTGCCCCTGTAATAATCGTAATTTTTCTCATAAGTGAATTATATTGTCTAAGGACGAGTTTTGCAAATCTTCGGATATTTTTTGATGCAGCTGGTACAATTCAAATCTCAACTTTCTCTCGACTTTGCCGCGGCTACTTTCCAGTGCGAGAATTTTCTATTAGAATCAGAGCCATGAAAAAAATAATCTGTGCAATCTGTGCAATCTGTGGTTTACTTTCTTCATGTGACAAAAAACTTACCCCTGAGCAAATTGAAGCTCAGAATCGCCTTGCCGAAGAACAGCGTCTCCAAGCAATTGAACAGGCGAAAGATTCCGCAATTTCAGAATATGCCGATTCCCTCTCAGAGGACGTAAAAATTTCCCAGCTTTTTCTGGTCAATATCGAAGGAAATCAAAAATATCATTCCGTTGAAAAAACTTCCGATGGAAAAGCTCTTGTTCCGGGCGGAGTTTTGCTTTTTTCTTACAATATTTCAAAAGATCCGCTCGAAACTTACGATTTCATCAAATCGATTCACGATTTTTACATTGAAAATCAGAATATTCCGCCATTTGTCGCAGTCGATCAGGAAGGGGGCGATGTAAACCGTTTGCGCGGACTTACGAGCATTCTTTGGGGGCAAAAAAAGGTCGCCGAATCTTTCTCCCCAGAAAATGCCGCAAATCTATATTCTGCTCAGGCCCGGCAGATGCGAAATCTCGGTTTCCATTTAAATCTTGCCCCTGTCATCGAAGCAGAGAATGAATCAAACAAAGATTTTTTGGACACCCGCACTTTCGGAAGCCTTCAAAAAGTCCTTTCTTATGGCAGAATTGCAATCGATTCTTACGAGCAAAACGGAATTTCAGTCGTTTTAAAGCATTTTCCAGGCAATTCAAGCGTAGACCCTCATGTGGGGCTTCCCAAAATCATTTTCGATGAAAGCGAACGGGACAATTATTTTAAACCGTTTGAGGAGCTTCTTCCAAAATCGTCCGCTGTTTTAATGAGCCATGCGATTATGAAGCCAAAAAATGCTGATTTCGCCGAAAAATACGATATGCCGGCTTGTTTTTCAAAATACTGGATTTCAGATTGCGTTCGTGACAAATTCGGCTTTAACGGACTTGTCTTTTCTGATGACATTTTCATGGGCGCGCTCGCAAAAAACGGCTATCCGCCTCAAGAAGCCTGTGTCAAAGCAATAGATGCCGGTGTCGATGTAATCATGCTTTCCGAAAAACGTTTCGGTCATGTCGCAGAAATTTTGCAAAAAAAAGCAAAAGAAGATGACTCATTTGCAAAAGAACTTGACAGGGCCGTAAAAAACGTAATTCGTTACAAAATCAAGGCCGGAATTCTTTTAATCGAAGAAAATGAGCAAATTCCAGCAGAAAATTCCAACGTCTTGGAAAACGAAATGACAATTCCAAGTTTCTCCGTTAAAATAAATCCGAAATACGAGGAATTTGACCTTAAGAAATTCGACGAAGATTATAAGTCGGGCATGGAAGCGTACAATTAAAAGTGATTTTGCGTAGCAAAATCGAATCTGTGTGGCAATAAATGAGAAAACTATGAAGCAGAAAGACCGTAACAAAAAACTTACAGGAAGCGAAGGATTTGAAGCTTATTATTCAAATCTCTTTGGCGAGCGATGGCAGTCAATAAAAGAATCTTTCTCCCTCGAACCCGACTATGCCGAATGGAAAGCTGGCGGTGAAAAATCTTATTTCCTCGACTCAGGCTCTGTTCGGGCGGCTGTTTCCCTTCCTTTGGAAAGTGCCGTGGACATCCTCGATTTATGTGCGGCTCCCGGCGGAAA
>CACZYY010000045.1 GCA_902785455.1 uncultured Spirochaetaceae bacterium | reverse complement strand
GATGTGTCGTAGTCTGTAGAAACAGTCTCTGGGTTACAGTTAACGATGATTGTCTCGTATCCCATTTCTTTGAGCTGCATAGCCGCATGACAGCAGCAGTAGTCGAACTCAATACCCTGACCAATTCTGTTTGGACCACCGCCAAGAATCATGATTTTCTTTGGATTTGTTGTTGCAGGAGCTTTGTCCTCGCAGTTGTATGTTGAATAGTAGTAGTTGGCATTTTTTACGCCGCTAACAGGAACAGCAAGCCAAGCCTCTTTGATGCCAAGCTCGTTTCGTTTGTCACGAATAGCTTTTTCTGAAACTTTGAGGATTTTTGAAAGATATTTATCTGAGAATCCGTCTTTCTTTGCCTGAATCAAAAGTTTGTCTTCTGGAACGCGGCCTGGGTTCTTGAGCATCTCTTCTTCCAAGTCAACAAGCTCTTTCATCTGCTCCAGGAAGTATTTTTTGACATAAGTGATTTCGTGGAGTTTATCCAATGAAACGCCCTTTCGGATTGCCTCATAAAGCTGGAAGTATCGCTCACTTGAAGCTGTTTTGAGCATTTCGCACAATTCGTCAGCTGATTTTTTGTTGAAGTCTTTTGCAAAACCAAGACCTGGCCGGCCATTCTCCAAACCACGGATAGCTTTCTGGAAAGTCTCTTTGAAAGTCTTACCGATAGCCATAACTTCACCGACAGCCTTCATTGAAGTGCCCAAAGAGTCCTCTACACCACGGAATTTCTCGAATGCCCAGCGAGCAAACTTAAGAACAACGTAGTCTCCGTCTGGTGCTCCGCCCGGAGTATATTTATCCAAAGTTCCGTCACGCCAGTATGGAATTTCGTCCAAAGTCATGCCAGAAGCAAGTTTTGCAGAAATCAAAGCGATTGGGAAACCTGTAGCCTTAGAAGCCAAAGCAGAAGAACGAGAAGTTCGTGGGTTAATCTCGATAATGACTACGCGGCCTGTTTTTGGGTTGTGAGCAAACTGAACGTTTGTACCGCCGATAACGCCGATTGACTCAACGATTTTGAAAGCCATCTTCTTGAGCTTTTCTTCAAGCTCTTTGTCGATAGTCATGAAAGGAGCTGAACAGAAAGAATCACCAGTGTGAACGCCGACAGCATCAATGTTCTCGATGAAACAGATTGCGACCATCTGATTTTTTGCATCGCGGACGACCTCAACCTCAAGCTCTTCCCAACCGAGAATACTTTCTTCTATTAAGCACTGATGTGTCATAGACAAGTCAAGACCGTTTGCAACAATAGAGCGCAGCTCTTCAACATTGTAGCAGAAACCGCCACCCTGACCGCCCATTGTGTAAGCCGGGCGAACAACGAGAGGGAAGCCGATTTCTTCAGCAATCTTTTCTGCACCTTCTACTGTGTGACAAATTCCAGAGCGAGGAGTGTCGATTCCAAGTGATTTCATAGTCTCCTTGAAAATCTCACGGTCCTCACCACGTTCGATAGCGTCCAGGTTAACGCCAATGACTTTTACGCCGTATTTATCAAGAACGCCTGCCTTGTTAAGCTCACAAGCCATGTTCAAGCCAGTCTGACCGCCCAAGTTAGGCAAAAGTGCGTCCGGTCGTTCCTTTTCGATAATCTGAGAGAGTCGTTCAACATTAAGCGGCTCAATATAAGTAGCATCTGCCATAACAGGGTCAGTCATGATTGTAGCCGGGTTTGAGTTTACCAGCACAATCTTGTATCCCTGCTCACGCAAAGCCTTACAAGCCTGAGTTCCAGAATAGTCAAACTCACAAGCCTGACCAATCACAATCGGTCCCGAACCGATAATCAAAACTTTGTTGATGTCTTCTCTTTTCATCTATTTTAACTCCTTAAAAACCAAATTCATAAAGGAGGGGAAAGTCTCCCCCTGCGCCCGCACTTCGTTGCGGGCTACCCTCTCTCCTAGGGGCAAGCCCCTAAAACCCCATACTGTCACACGGATTGGAGTTTCCTAACGGAAACTCTGAAAATTTATATTTTTTATGGAATTGCGTAGCAATTCCGAATCCGTGTGGCATAATAAAAAAGGCGAACTCTAAAAAGAATTCGCCTTAGAAATCACAAATAAAAATGAATACCGCATGCAATCAATTTGAGACTTTTCATGTCAGTAATCACCATCGTTTTCATACTGAAATCATATAATATCAAAGAATGGGATTTTATGCTAGAGGAATTTAAAATTCCCGCGTGATATTTTTCATCCACTTTTTGCTCTTGTAATGAATCACATTGAAAATCATCTTTTCCCATTCATCGACATACAAAATAAGATAAACAACAAGCGGTGGAAGATGGAACACGAATGCGCACACAAAGCCAATCGGAACAGAAACGGCCCACATGGCAAGACTGTCCAAAATCAAGCCCCATTTTGCGTCACCGCCCGCACGGAAAACACCGCAAATCAGAACAGTGTTAATCGCAGCACCAAAAAGTGAAACGCAGTTGATGTAGAGAAGGGGAGTGAGGAAATACGAAGCCTGCTCGTTCAGATCAGCAATCCTGAAAAGAATCGGGCGACACAAGCCCAAAAGGACCGCCCCTACAAATCCTGCCAAAATCGTGCTCTTCACAAGCCGCGAAGCATTGCGCCCGGCAAGTTCCATCTGATTCGCGCCAATCTGCTTTCCGAGCAGAATCGCGCCACCGTAAGCCATTCCAAAGCAAAGAACGCTCGCCAAATTTCGCACGACGCTTACAACAGAATTCGCCGCGACCAAATCAGAGCCAAGATGCCCCATAATCACGGCGTACATCGACCAGCCTGCGCCCCAGACAGCCTCGTTTCCAATTGCTGGAACTGAATATTTAATAAAATCCTTCAATAATATTGTGTTTTTTCGGAACAAAGTGCCAACCGAAAAATGAATCTCCTTGACGCGCGCACAAATCACCACGCAAAGCATAAGCTCAATCACGCGCGAAATCGTAGTCGCAAGCGCAACGCCCTTAACGCCCATCTTTGGAGCACCAAAAAGGCCGAAAATGAAAACCGCGTTCAGGCCGATATTCAGCAAAAGAGCAGCCGTAGTAATCGCCGTAACCTGCTTGACCCGCTCAATACTCTTCAAAACAGCCTGATAAATCTGCGAAAAAGCAAGAATCACGAAACTCACGCCAACAACGCGCAAATATTCAGAACCGATTACAATCAGCTTTTCCTCGTTCGTAAAAATCTTCATCAGAAGCTCAGGCACGAACAATGCGCCAGCCGCAAAAACAAGCCCGATCGCCGCCGAAATCTTAGTACCAATTCCAAAAATTGTTTCGATTGAATAAGTGTCCTTTTTGCCCCAATACTGAGCCGCCAGCATAACGACGCCCGAAGAAAGACCAATAAAAAACAGGAACAAAATGAACTGAATGTAAGAAGCAAGATTTACCGCCGCAATCGCATCCTGCCCGACATAGCCGAGCATCACGACATCAGCCGAACCAACCGCCGCCGAAATCAAATTCTGAAGCGCAATCGGCCCAACAATAGTAAAAAGCGACTTAAAAAACTGGCGGGATTCCGCCCTCTGCTCTAAAGATTTCTCAATAAACATTCTCTGAATCTATCAAAAAATAAGGGCGCAATCAACTGGATGTAAGTTTTCCAAGTAAACGCTTAATATCGTCCATTGTAGAATCCAAAGTCGCAAATTCACCCATGATACCGTTCATCAGCATGGAAACAATAGTCTCGCGCATAAACTTAATCTCGTTCAAAACCTCATCGCTGGAACCACCAAACAAATCAGCCGGAGAAACCTTAAGCACCTCCGAAATCCGCCCGATAAGAGAAGCCGAAGCAAACTGTGCGCCAGTCTCGATAATAGAAAGGTGCTTCTGCGATACGCCAAGCTTTTCAGAAAGCTGCTCTTGAGTAAGCCCCGCCTGCTTGCGGTATTTTTTGACATTCTGCCCAAAAAGTACAGAAATTGATACTTTCTCTGATTTCTCGCCCATACAAAAATTATCAAACGGCCATTCAATTTATAAAACTTGCTTTTAGGTAAAATTTATACCTAATCAGTAATAAGAAAAAAATTTATTGTATTTTACAACAGCCTGGATTATAATATTATTTTAAGAAAACCTAAAATTTATACCACCCAGAAGGAAAAATAAAAAGCCGATACAAGCTTAACATTTTAATTAGGTGCCAATCAACTTGCTGCTGCTGTTCCGTGGCTCGGTCACCCTCGGTCGTCCGCTCAAGCGCTCCCGACTGGCTTACGCCACCACTCCATAGCGGGGCGAAAAGTTTAACATATACATAAAGATTGAGTTCTGCAGATTTAAGAATTATAATATAATCTTAAAGAATATTACTCTGTTCAATCTGGAGGATAAATCATGACACATCTTATTAAAATGAAAAATTCCTATTTGCAAAGAAGCTTTCCTTCAAATACGCATGAACAAGTTTCCTCCTTTTTCGGTTTTTCTAGTAATGAAGATTTAGTCTGCGGAATATGGACTTCACCAATTTTTCGTCATGGATTTGTAATCACAAACAAGTCTCTTTATTGGCATTTCAAAACCAATGACGGAATAAAACGTGGCAAAATTTCAAAAAATTCAACTTCCAATATCAATTTTGAAATTTCTCCGTATATTTCTTCTGAAAGTTCAGTCGCAAGCCTCGCAAACACAATCGCTGAAGAATGTTCAAAGCTTGAAATCCGCACAGGAGAAAGAACTGAAACTTTTTACATTACAGGCCTTACAGAAGAAAAAGGCAAAACACTTTGCGACATCCTAAAATTCGGCTTCACGCAAAATGCCCTTCCGCAAATAGATTTGGGAAAACTGGTAAAAGAAATGCCTCTTGTCCCGCTAAGAAATTTTTCTGATAAGTTTTTAAATTTCAGGGATAAACTGGCAGAAGAACTCCGTGACTTCAAAGATTATCTCGTAAAAGGTTTCCATGAAGTCATTCACATAAGATTTGTAAGAAAACAGAAACCAGAAACAAAGAATCAGAAAACAAACCAAGAAGAATCTGAGGTAAACAAAAATTTTCAGACAAAGCCTACTTCCAAAAATACAGAACAGTCTGCAAAATCCGAAGAAAAGAATGAAAACCAAATATCTGTAAAGAAACATGGAGCTGGCTTCTCATTTTTACTGAACTTTCTTGATATTTTTGCAAGTTTGCTTTTTATTGCCGGAATTGTTGTATTTTTGAAACCTAAGTTGATAACAAAATACGAAAACTTATCACTCCAACCAGAACATTTTAGTACAATTGTAATCGCAATATATACGCTTCTAAAATCTATTGTAGCTTTCTATTCCAAGAAAGTTTACAAGAAAATCCTGCCAATTATTCTAATTGTCGTTTCAGATTTGTCTTATTTCTTATTTTCATATAGTCTGATTATGAAACAAAACTCTAATATGTTTTTTGTCGTTATATCTTCAATTCTATGTCTACTCTCATATTCTGCATTTGAATACTCATGTGGATACAAGACAAAAACTTTATTCAAGAAAATCATCACTACCGTAATTCTTGGATTTATAATCTATGTCTTTGCACAATACGCATTATATGACAAAGTACAAAAAGAATACTTAAAAACTTCTGCACAGAATTTCTGGAGAGAAATTTCGAATTTTTGCAAAGCATGGTAATCTGGAAGAGTTTGCAACGCAAAAACAAGAGTCTCAAAATATACCTATTTACCAGTTTTTATACCAAATTAGAACAGAACATAGCGTTATTACTGTTTCTTTCGTATTCATACGCTGGAGGCTATACAGATAAATAAAACGAAATCCCCTTACCCCATTCTAGCTTGAATAAATCAAACTCAGCAGTTGGGTTCGGGAATTGACGCCGGCTTTGTTGAAGATGTTGTAGACATGTTTTTTTACGGTCGAGAGACTTACATACAGGATGTCGCAAATGTCGGCGTTGCTTTTTCCTTCAGCAATTAACTGGAGGATTTCTGCTTCACGGTCAGAAAAATTGTATGTTTTTTTGATTTCTTCCCCCGATTCATCCATAAAAATTTTCTGTGTTGCGCCATTTATATTTGAATAAATCAGATTTTCTATATGGCGTTTTAAGAGATTCAGAATGTAAATATCTTTTTGGGAAAAATCGCCCAGGACTGTACTTCTAAAAAAATTGAAAACCCCGATTATTTTCCGATTTTTAATGAGCAGAATTCCAGCCCCGTAAGGAATATCCGACGGAAGCAAAAACTTTCTGTAAAAATCGTTCTTTTTTCTTATTTCGTCCGCAAGAATCGCTGAATCCTGAAAAACCGAAGTTTCCTGACAAAAATCATATAAGTATTTCAGATAGTCCAATGTATAAAAATCATTTATGTATTTATCAGAAATTTTTTCATCAAAACCAAGAAAATAAGAGTCCGAAGCCTGAATTTCCTGGTTCTCATCCAGACTTATAAAAAATCCCTTAGAAAATGGAATAAGTATTCTCAAAACATTAAAGATTTTTTTGATAAGAACATCTATCTCTTTGAGCGTATACAGTTCCAACAAGATATTATTAATCATGTTCCATTCATTTTCAGTCAGCATAAAACTCCATAAAAAAAGCCGGAAATTTTACCATGCTGCACACGATAATTTTCCGGCTTCTTTGTCGAATATTCGACTAGAGTATAGCAAACTTACAGGTCTTTTAGAACTGAAAGAACAATGAAATGTCAGTTTTTACAATAGAACTTTAGTTCGAATTTTTATCTCCCTGCTACTTAATTGCTGCGAGAATCTGTCCGCTGAACACTTCCTGCGAAGGTTTTACATAAATTCCCACGATTTTTCCGTCACAAGGGGCAAGCTGAGCTGTTTCCATCTTCATTGATTCTTCAATGATAATTGCTTCGCCTTTTTTTACAGAATCTCCTTCATTCTTAAGGATTTTCCATACGCTGCCCGGCATATTTGAAAAGACTTCAGTTGCACCCTCTGGAACTGCTGCAGTTTCAGTCTCGGCATTGTGGTGAGCCTCAAATTTATCAAGTCCTTTTTCTTTCCACATTTGTTTTTCAGCCTCAAAAGAAGCGACCTGATGAGCCTTCGCGATTTTTGTTTCTTCTTTGATTGATTCAAGGAACTTTTCATATTCACCATAATCAAAGTATGTTTCCTCGATTTCAACTTCATAGCGGCCACGGAGAAAATCTTCGCGAATTTTCAAAAGTTCTTCTGCAGAAACCGGATAGAACTGAATCTGATCGAAGAAGTCCAGAAGCCAGGGTTTACCTTCCCTAAATGACTTTGTTGCACCCTTCGGATTCCATGTCTGAATCGTACGCCCGAAAAGCTGATATCCGCCAGGACCTTCCATACCGTAAATTCCAAGATAAGCTCCGCCGATTCCGACTGCATTCTCTGGAGTCCAGGTTCGCGCAGGATTGTATTTTGTCGTAACAAGACGATGCCGAGGATCCAGAGGAATACAAACTGGAGCACCCAGATAAACATCTCCCAATCCCATTACGATATAAGTTTCGTTGAAAATCAAATCCTTTACGTCTTCAATTGAATTCATTCCGTTAATACGCCGGATAAATTCAATATTGTCAGGGCACCACGGAGCGTTCGGACGAACATTGTCCTTGTAGCGGTTCATAGCAAGAATTGTCTGCGGGTCATGCCAGCTCAAAGGAAGCTTGATTTTTCGGCTCTTCACGCGGAATTTGCTTAAATCTCCAATCTGGCTGTCCAGTTTTACTATAATATCTGCCAGTTCAAAAATGCTCATTTTCGTCGAATCGATATGAACCTGGAGAGAGCGGATTCCCGGTGTTGCGTCAATCAGAGGAATATTTTTTTCGGCGATTATAGACTGCTTCAATGCGTTTACCCGGATTCTGAGGCGCATTTCAATTTCCATCTCGCCATATTCTACAAGCACATATTCGTCACCAGCACAACGGATTACAAGCTTGTCTTTTCCGTCAAGCTCAATTTTCTTGAGCACAGGATAAGTTTGCTCAATCTTATCTCCGCGGGGAACTTCTTCAAGTTTCTCTGATTTTCCGCTGGCAAGCGAGGCAAGATAATCTTCCTGAGCCTTACGGATTTTTTCGGCAGTTTCAATCGTGATATAATTGAAGCGGACTTTGCTTCCTGGGGCAAGCTGTCCCTGTTTCCAAAGCTCGCCAGAAGGAATTGTTGCAGGACATACAAATCCTCCGAGAGAAGGGCCGTCAGGACCAAGAATAATCGGCATATCACCTGTCATATCGATTGTGCCGACCGCATAAGCCGTATCGTGAACATTCGATGGATGAAGTCCAGCCTCACCGCCATCTTCGCGGGCCCATGCAGGACTCGGGCCGATAAGACGAACGCCTGTCCTGTCCGAGTTAAAGTGAACTTCCCATTCCGTTTCAGAAAGCTGTTCCATAAATTCTGGTTTTAGGAATTCTTTTGTACAGTGTGGTCCCGGAACAACAGAAATTTCATTTGCGGTTGAAAGATATGAAGAATCAACTGTTATATTTGGAAGAGGGCTTGTATCTTTTTTGACATGAAGAATATCACCTGTCCTGAGAACTCGTCCTGAATGTCCACCAAATCCGCCCAGTGCAAATGTCGATGCCGAACCCAGATACTCCGGAACATCAAGTCCGCCTTTTACAGCCATGTATGCGCGTAAACCAGATTTTGCTTTTGAAAGCGCAAGAATTTGTCCTTCTTTTACAGAAACAGGCTTATACATTGGGATTTCCAAATCATCCAGAGTCGGAGACATATCGCAGCCAGTCAAACAAATTGTCATGTCCGCACGGAATTTGTACTTTCCGCCTTTGAGCGTAAATTCAAGCCCCGGAAGTCCAGCTGAGTTTCCAAGAATAATGTTTGCCAGACGAAAACTGAAATTATCCATTGCTCCGCTCGGTGGAACTCCGATATCCCAGTATTTTAATCGTCCCGGATAATCCTGAACTGTCGTCTGAAGTCCACCGTCAAGAACTTCAACCGTATTTTCGGAATATGTAAAATCATCCAGCATGTGTGTAAAAAGATTGCCTTCAAGATAAGGCTTTGTCTGGAGGAAGGAATGAAGGTAATCGATATTTGTAGTGATACCGTAAATCTTTGTTTCCTCAAGAACTTTTGTCATTTTTGCAATCGCGCTCTTTCTGTCATCTGCGTGGACAATAATTTTCGCAAGCATAGGATCGTAGTTCGGTGAGACAACCACAGCATCCTTAATCCATGTTTCAATTCGGGCATCTTTTGAGAAAATTACTTTGTCTAACTTTCCTGCACTTGTGGCGAAATTTCTTTTTCCGTCTTCAGCATAAATTCGGGTCTGAATGCTAACTCCATTTGTTTTTCCGTAAAGTGAATCAAGATTCTTAAGCTCACCAGAAGCCTCACGAACCATCCACTCAACGAGGTCAATTCCAAGAACTTCCTCCGTAACTCCGTGCTCAACTTGAAGACGAGTATTTACTTCGAGGAAATAAAATCCCTGAGATTTAACATCATAAAGGAATTCTACTGTACCAGCTGAACGATAACCAACTTCAACTGCAAGACGTTTTGCGGCATCTTTAAGAGCCTTTCTTGTTTCTTCGGAAATCCCGTAAGCCGGACATTCTTCCATGACTTTTTGATTTCGACGCTGAACCGAACAATCGCGTTCTGCAAGAGCAGCAACTTCCCCATATTCATTTCCAAAAATCTGAACTTCAATATGCCTTGCTTTTTCAAGATATTTCTCAAGAAAAACGCCTGCGTTAGAAAAATTAGCTTTCGCAAGGTGAGTACAGGCATCATAAGCGGCTCTAAGTTCTTCTTCTGAATAACAGACTTTCATTCCGATTCCGCCGCCGCCCGCCGTACTTTTTAAAATTACCGGATAACCGAAATTCTCTGCGGCTTTTACAGCTTCGTCTGCACCCGAAAGCAGGGGAGTTCCTTCAAGCATGGGAACTTTTGCCTTTTTTGCAATTTCGCGGGCACTGTGCTTAAGGCCGAACATTTCCATCTGCTCTGGAGTCGGACCAATGAACTTTATTCCATTCTGCTCACAAATTCGCGCAAAATCAGCGTTTTCACTCAAAAATCCGTAACCAGGGTGAATCGCATCAACTCCATGTTCTTTCGCAATTTTAAGAATCAGATCTGTATTCAAATATGTGTCAGAAACTTTTCCGTCTCCAAGAAAATATGCTTCATCGGCATTATTTACATGAAGGCTGTCCTGATCTGCCTGCGAATAAATCGCAACGGAAGTAATGCCCATCTTTTTGAGAGTTCTTTCAATTCTGACCGCAATAGCTCCGCGGTTCGCTATCATTACCTTTTTGACCATAATTATTCTCCAATATCATTTTCATCTGATGGATGAAGCATGTTGTTGATTTTTTTTCTGATTTCAATAAATTCTGGCGTATCTTTTAAGTCCAAAGTCCTTTCATAAGGAAGGTAAATCGGGATTTCGGCCATGATGCGTCCCGGTCTCGCACTCATTACGAAAATCCTAGTGGAAAGGAAAACAGCCTCTTCAATATCATGCGTTACGAAGATTATTGTCGGATGCTCGTCCTGCCAGATTTTCCGCATAAGCTGCTGCATTATCGATTTTGTATGAGGATCAAGCGCACCAAAAGGTTCGTCCATTAAGAGAACTTCCGGCTGATTCGCAAGTGCCCTGGCAATTGCAACACGCTGCTTCATTCCTCCGGAAAGCTCTTTCGGAAGACTTTTTTTGAACTGAGTGAGCCCGATGATTTCAAGATACTTGTCAATGATTTTATCCTGCTCGTCTTTCGGGAGTTTCTTCAGTTTCAAGCCGAAGCGGATATTTTCTTCAACAGTCATCCAGGGAAAAAGCGAATATCCCTGAAAAACCATGCCCCGGTCTTTTCCCGGACCGTCAAGTTTTCGGTTATCAAGAATAATTGAACCTTCCGAAATATCATCAAGTCCGCCTATCATCTTAAGAAGCGTTGACTTACCACAACCTGACGGGCCGACAATCGAAACAAATTCATTCTCAAGGACATCAAAATTCACATGATCGATCGCAAGTGTTTTCTTTTTAGAATCAGTGTAAATCTTTGTGACGCCTTTTCCATATATCTTGCTGTTTGCGACACGGGCCTCAATCGGCTGATTATTCTCTGAATCTGAAATTTTATTCTTCCTGAAAATCATTTCGTGCCTCCTTCCGCCCACTTAAAGAGTTTCTTTCCGATGAGACCAAAAACCCGGTCAAGAATAAGTCCCAGAAGTCCGATTACAATAATTCCTTCAAAAATCGTGCCAGTCTTCAAATACCTCTGCGCCTTCAGAATCTTGTAACCCAATCCAGAATTTGCGGCTACAAGTTCCGCGACAACAAGATAAGTCCAGGCCCAGCCCATCATCATTCTTAAAGTCTCAAACAAGCGCGGCATCATTCCTGGAATCAAGATTTTGAAAATTACCGTGCGCCGCCGTGCTCCAAGCGTGTAAGCGGCATTCACATAATCATCAGGAACGCTTCGTATGTCATCTGCAACCATAGGAATCAGCTGAAATAAAGTTCCGATAAAAATGACGGCGATTTTAGCAGATTCATCGATTCCGACCCACACCATGATAAGCGGAACAAATGCCGGAACTGGAAGATAGCGCAGGAATTCGACCATAGGCTGAATAAAAGCCTCAAACGGCTTATAACAACCAGCAAGGATTCCAAGAACAACTCCCAGAACAGTCGCATAAATGAATCCCATGAAGATTCGGTAGCAGCTGATGTACATATCCGACCAGATAGCACCGCTTGTAAAATCATTGTAAATTGACTGTATGACTTTCACTGGCGAAGGCAAGAAAATCGGATTCACCCATTTAAAGCTACAGCACATCTGCCACAGCGCAATCAGCAAAACAAAAGATACTATCGCTATCGAAAGATAAACTCTCTTGCTTATATTTTTTCTTATTCGGAAAACTTTCAATTTAAGCCTCCTCTTTGAACTGCAAGCTTGTTAATACTTCTTAGTGTCTGGTACCGGGAAGTCTCCGATTTCATCAAGAACTTTTTTTGCAGGCTCAGGATTGATAATTCCGCTCACATCAGGGCAAGACTCAATCATTTTTATTGAATAAAGAAAGTTCGCAACTTCCTGAACATCGTAAGCAAGAGCCGTATATTCCTGAGCTTTCGATGACATTGTTTCATACGCTTCCTTCGGGCTGAAAAGCTTGGAACCGCTCATAGAAACCCACATTTCTTCTTCTGGGATTTCGGCACAGCGGGCCATATCTGAAATTGCTTTCTTAGGATTCTTGTAATAAAAATCCAGCGAATCATACAAGGCCTTTACGAAGGCGATTTTATCTGCTTCAGGCATATTTTTGTTTACTGCAAAAACATCCGCAATCAGTCCTGGAGTATCCTCGGAGCTTGTAAGCAGCGTGCATCCAGGACGAGCCAAAGATTCGCTCAGAGTTGGTTCCCACAAGGAAGCCGCATCGACTGTATTCGCAAGAAAAGCCGGGCCTGAATCGGCAATCGAAAGATTAACAAACTTGATGTCGTCCATTGTGAGGCCGGCAGATTCAAGGCGTTTTGCGAGGAAGAAATGTTCAATCGTACCGTACTCAGTAGCAATTGATTTGCCTTTTAAATCCGCGAGGCTTGAAATTCCTTCTCTTCCGACAATTCCGTCCGCACCGTTCGAGTTATCAAGCATGGCAATCGCTTCAATCGGAACTCCACTGATATATGGGGCAATAGTGTCCGGCATAGCAATTCCAATCGCATCGGCCTGACCTGTCGAGAATGCCATAACGGAATCCGAATAGACCGGGAAATAAACAACATTTACATCAAGGCCTTCCTTTTTGTAAAATCCTTCTTCCTGTGCAATATACAAAAGATAAAAAGCAGGGTAAGCCGAAGTCGCCACAGTATAAGTTTTCTTTTTGTCACCTGCCGCGCTTTCTTTTTTTGACTTATTGCAGCCCATTAAAGTTATAACAGTTAAAATTGAAGCAAAAATCAAAGATCCAATCTTAAAAACATTCTTTCTCATAAAAATACCTCCAGGTTTTACATAATTGCATTTATTCCGTCTTCACCAGTGCGAATTCGGATTGCAGTTTCTGCTGGCAGAACAAAAATCTTTCCGTCGCCAGTAGTTCCAGTTTTATTTATTTCCAGAACGACCTTTATCAGGCGGTCAACATCTTCGTCACGGACATACATTTCTATCATTCGTTTGGCAGAGAAAGAATAATTCGCATGACTTTCTTCTCCCGTTACTGCCGTGTAATGACCTGGTACTTTTCCGCGCCCGATGATTTCCTTTTCGCTGATTGAGCCAAAATTCTGCTTGACCAATGCTTCGCGTGTCTGAAAATACTTATTCGTACGGATAATAATTATTACTTGCTTCATAAAGCCCCCGTTTTCTGGCCCTTACAGCTTTTCTTCGCCAGTGCTGATTGTTACAGCCCGCTCGACAGGAAGCACAAAAATCTTTCCGTCACCAAAAGCTCCAGTTTTTGAGGTGCGTGCCGATTCAATAATGATTTTTTCGACTTTCTCAAGGTCTTCGTCTTCAATGACAATCATAATCATCTCTTTCGGGATTTCGTCGTAAATAATATCTCCGACTTTAAGACCTCTCTGACGTCCCCGGCCAAGAATGCTGATTCGGGAAGCGGCGACAAATCCGTCCTTGTTCAAGGCTTCCAAAACCTCAGCCGCTTTTTCTGGCCTGACCACTGCTTTTACCATCTTCATATTTTTACCTCCAGTTTTATTTATCAAAAATGTAAATCTGATTTGTTGTAGGTGCGAAACCACTGCATGGATTATTAATCTGCGGGCAATTCGATATTAAAATCATGGTGTCATTCAATGCCTCAAATTCAATGTAAGAACCAGGTGCTGAAATGCCGTCCAAAAACTCAAATGTGTTGTCTGGAAGCTTTAGAATCTGGGCAAAAATATTCACATTCGGAACAAGATCTACCTTGCTGTATTGACCTGCAAATTCCGAAATGCACTCAAGGAATGTATCCCGGCAAGTCCGCATGTGAAGCGTGTGATGGCCATATCGGACTGTATTGCTCTCACAGGCACATGCTCCGCCCAAGGTGTCCTGGCAAGTGCAGGTATCAGCCGTGATTTTCAAAAGTTCTTTTCCGCTTTCCGTGACTAAAGTTGTTCCCACATTTATGTAAATGTTCTTTTGCCGGCAGATAGTTTGAGTCGAACTGTAATGATCTTCCGGGTTGTGAAGGTCATAGCACAAAAAATCCAGTCCCTGATTACCATGAGTGTCTTCGATTCTCAAAGTCTGACCTTTGTAAAGCGGCTTCATATATCCAAGACCGGCAGGAATCACCTCTGTGTAAATTGCATCTTTTATATTTCTTTTACTCTCAACCTTTTCAAATGAAATTGACATATCCTACCTCCACTTACTTGCCTAAAAGCAGGTTGTATTCCCAAGTGTTCTCAAATGCCCGCCGCGTATATTTTGAAGAACAGACACAAAAATCAGTTGAATCCACAGGATTTGCGTTCGAAATATCAATCTGAATCGGAACAGACGGATAAGTTGTCGAAGGATCCATCGGATTCGGTGTATTTGAAAGAACCATGTAAACATCCATTTCTGTTCGGATTGCGACTGTCATTTCTTTTTTGCAGTTATCAGGACAGAAAATCATATTTCCTTTTTCATCCGCATCAATTTTTGAAAAGAAATTAACTGGCGGCATCAAATCCCTTTTGCTCATTCCGTTTTTTGTAAGCTCATTTATGAAATTCTGCTGCCCGGATTTCAGATATGAATTGCCCTGTTCCTGATAGGTTGTCTTTCCATATTTTGCATCTGTTTGTTCCCGTGTGGTATAGCCTGTAATTGAATCATGCCAGCCGCAGGTATCATCAACAATGCTTGCAAGAGCCCGCCCCATATCGCTGATAATCGCATGTCCTTTTGTAAGGAAAAATGTGTGCTGAGCTTTCATCGTGTCAGGGGCGTTATAGTGCTCAGAAAGATTGTAAAAGTTGTACATGAGCATAGCCAAATTCGCACCGTCGCCCATCGCCGTAAATCTGATGATTTTTCCTTTCCCGATTGAACCAGACCATCTGTCACCTGGCATCAAAGTTTTGCTCCAAATCGTCTCCATTTTTACGCTCCTATATTTTTCACCAAAAAAAAGACGTACAAACTCTTTTCAGAATCTGTACGCCTTTGTACTTTTGATGTTTTTAGAATACTAAAGCCTTCAAAAACAAATAATTGTCTTAAAGTTTGAAATATTTTCGCCTTTTAGAACTTTAGATACTTTTCTGCATATTTTTTCTAAAATTTTTCAATCTGTTCGGCTTCCTGCAAGGCAATTTCCTCACACAAAAAACCTTTGACAAGACTTCCATCGTCCAGCCTGATTGTCCCGATTGAAAGTGGAGATGGAATTTTTTCCATAAAAGCCCCGTAACTTTTCTTTGGAAGCCGGTAAATATCGATATCCACTTTCATTCCTTTTTTACGCCTGACCATTCCGGGTTTAACCGGATTTGTATTCAGTTTATAAAGTTCGTATTCATCAGATGTCTTTTTGTGAGCTGCAAATTCCCCGCCAAGTTCAACAAGCTGACTTTCAAGGCAGTAGCCTTTTTTGTGAAGGCCGCACACCCCCAGCAGCATCGATTCGCTCTCCAAAAAAGCCTTTGCCAGACTGCAAAGCAAATTCTCTGAATCATGAAGGGCGAACAAAGTAATTCCAAAAGGATAAGATTTGTCCGATGTATTTTCTGGAACAGCGATTGCCGCCATATCAAGAAGATTGCAATGGTTTGTATACAAGCCCATCTGACTGTTTGTTTTTATCGGATTTTCTCTAACCTGAGTCCTTGTAAAACTTCCGCCAGCAGTAGGCATAATCATTACAGCATCTTCAAGAAGTTCCTGAGCCTTGTGCTTGTAAAATTGAAGTTCATGCAAATTGCCGAACAATTTTGCGGCCGTTTTTTCTGGGGTCGAACCACTCCGTAAAATTGTTTCGGTAACGTCAAAAGTTTTTCCCGGATTATTGTCAACGAAATCCTTTAAATCTTCCCAACGTTCGGCAACATAAGAGCCTTCATATAAAATGAGTGCCGCTCTATGAAAGATTGAATAATCAATTTCTTCATAAGGAATTCCAAGTTTTTTTATTCTTGAAACTGCATTTTCCCATTTTTTCTGATAGATTTCCTTCCATTCTCCAAAAAAATCCGGCAAATCTTTCGGAAGATATATTTTTGAAGGAAGTTTTTCACCTTTTTTTTCAATTTTTCTCGACCATACGCAATCCGAATCATAACCGCGTGCAACACTGTCCACGAGCAGGGCTTCATCAAGACTGTTGGCGAAAACCGTCACACAGTCCAGGCTCGCACAGGCCGGAACTACACCCTTCGTTGACCATGAGCCGACTGGAGGTTTATAACCAATCAAGGAATTCAGCATCGCGGGAACTCTTCCGCTTCCGGCAGTATCAGTACCAAGCGCAAAGCATGAAAGACCGAGTGCCACTGATACAGCAGAACCAGAGGAAGAACCGCCCGAAATCATTTCATCCTGATAAGCATTATGACATTCCCCATAAGGAGAACGAGTTCCCACAAGTCCTGTCGCAAACTGATCAAGATTTGTCTTTCCAACCGGAATCGCGCCCGCTTCAATAAGCTTACGAACAACTGTCGCACTTTCAGATGGAATATACGCAAAATCAGGACAGGCGGCCGTAGTCGGAATTCCTTCCAAATCAATATTGTCCTTTATGGCAAAAGGAATTCCCCACAAAGGCATATTGTCTTTCCTGGCTGGAAGATTCTTAACATATTTGTCAATCAATTCATGCGAGGGCTCGACAATCCAGATATTTTTTTCGGTATATTTTTTGCTTCTGGAAATTATTTCTTCTATTAGTTCTGATGGTTTTAGCTCTCCGCTATCGTAAGAAGCCTTAATCCATTGGACGGAAAGTTTTTCTGGAAAATACATCATTCGCACCCCCTATTTATCCCAGATTACACATCGCACAGGAGTCGGATTATAGGCATTGCAGGGATTATTGAGCTGAGGACAATTTGAAATCAGAATCATAACGTCTTCCAGAGCTTCCATCTCAACATATTTTCCTGGTGCAGAAACGCCGTCATCAAATTTATAATACCCGTCTTCCGTAATCGGAACATTCATAAAGAAATTGATATTCGGAGCAAGGTCTCTTTTTTTAATATCATATTCACAGTCACTCAACTGGAGCATGAAAGAATCCCGGCAAGCGTGCATATATTCTTTTTCTCTTGCATAACGGACGGTATTGCTCTGCCTTGAACAAGCTCCGCCCAAAGTGTCGTGGCGGCCGGTTTTGTCAGCGGTTATTTTAAGAATCGGCTTTCCGCTTTCAGTCCTGAGAATTGAACCAGTCGTAAGATAGATGTTTCCCTGCATAACGATTGTTGGAATCGCTCCGTAATGGTCTTCCGGGTCATGCAAATCGTAGAAAGTTGTATCCACGGCCTGATTTCCTTCCAGATCAATGATTCTGAAAGTCTGACCTTTTTTAAGCTCGTGCATCCAGCCAAGTCCGGCTTTTACTTCTTCATTATAAATCGCATCTTCTATTTTAAGTGATGAATCTTTTTCAATAAATCCGTACATAATTTTCTCCTTTAAAAAATCCGCGTTAGCGGCCTTGCTTCCGTAAAATCAAATCACAAACCCAAAAGATTGTAGTAATCCCAGGTATTTTCAAATGCCCTGTAATTTTCATCCCGGAAATTAACGCAATAGTCAGTCAAATCTGTTTTTGGTGCATCATAAACTTCCATCTGAACAGGAACTGACGGATATTCCTTAGAAGGATTGAGCGGATTCGGAGTATTTGAAATCACAACAAGGCAATCCATTTCCGTACGAAGCGTTATAGTTGCTCCTTTTTTACAATGTCCTTCGGCATAATGCATCGAACCGTCTTCCTTCACAAAGACTTTTGAAAAGAGATTCACAGGGGGAACAATATCCCGTTTTCCCATTCCGTTACGAACCAGCTCAATTTTGAAATTGTCATAACCGTTCCTGTAAAAATCATTGCGCTGAATCTGATATGAAGTCTCGCCGTATTTTGCATCTGTCATTTCCTTTGTAGTCAAACCAGAAATTGAATCAATCCATTTCGTAGAATCCTCAACGATTGATGCAAGAACCCGACCATTGTCACTCATCAAAACATTTCCTTTGGTCAGATGCGCAGTAAACTGGGCCTTCAGCGTATCAGGCATATTGTAACGCTCAGAATTATCTCTCATGTTATATAGAAGAATTGAGACATTCGCGTTGTCACCAAGGGCCTTGAAATGAATATATTTCTGCCGCCCGATACATCCCGACCAGGCTTCACCTGGTTTAAACTCTTTTTTCCAAATTACCTGCATATTCCACCTCTCTGTAATTTTTCTTGCATTGCAACTAGAGGATATTTTCTTTGCTGAATAAATGGAATTAAACTCCGAATTGATTTTTTTACACTTTGGAATATAAGACACAAACTTTAGTTTTACGAAATGAAACTTTTTTGTTAAACTATCCCCATGAAATCTCAGCTAACTACAGAAAAAGACGGTTGCTACCTCATGCTGCACCGCGTTACCAAAAAAAATGACATCAACCACGACAAATGGATTGGCGTTGGAGGACACTTTGAAGAACATGAAAGCCCCGAGGACTGTCTGAAGAGAGAAGTTAAGGAAGAAACAGGACTAACTATCGATAGTTTCAGATTTCGTGGCATCGTAACTTTTATTTCTGATGATGACCCTGCGGAATATATGCATTTATTTACGACCGATAGTTTTCATGGTGATATAATTGATTGTGACGAAGGAAAGCTTGAATGGTATCCTATAGACAAAATTGACGAGCTGGAGCTTTGGGAAGGCGACAAGATTTTCTTTAGATTGCTCCGAGAAAATGCGCCGTTCTTTTCGCTCAAACTCGTCTACAAAAAAGGTAAGCTGATTGAAGCTGTTCTGAACGGGAATAAATTAACTAACGAAAGTTAATTATTCTTCATTCTGTTAATCGCTTTTATTTTGCCAGCTTGTTCAATTCTTTTTCAAACTGGCGGTCTTTTTCTTCTTTGGCCGGGCGGTACAAAATCAGCACGTTTCCAATCAGGCGAACTGCAGTTGACTGTGTTTTTTCGGCAATTTCACTGCTCAGCTCGTGCTTTTCGTCCTTGAACTCATTGAATTTGACTTTGATAAGCTCGTGCTCACCCAAAAGCCGTGAAATCTGTGCGATTTGATTTTCGGTGACTCCGGCTCCGCCCACCTGAACCAGCGGGCTCAAAGGCTGGGCGTTTCGTTCCAAAAGTTTTCTCTGTTTTGCGTTAATTTCCATACTATCATTATATCACTTTGTGCTAGGGATTGTAAGGGCACTGGGTGACAGGCGGCAGGGCAAACGCATTATCACCGATTTTATATTGAAAGTGGCGCAAAGGAGCGAAACGGCTTGCGAAAACACTCGTTTTGTGCTGCCGCGAGAGCGGCTAACGTATATAGTTACAAGCACAAAACGCGTGTAGCATG
>CACZYY010000044.1 GCA_902785455.1 uncultured Spirochaetaceae bacterium | reverse complement strand
GTAAAACTCTCTTAGAATCGGGCTGTCCGCGCCTTTTTCGACTTCAGCAAAACTTGATTCACTTACTGTAAGGCTTTCGGCATAGCGCACGAGCGAGAAATTCTTGTCAAAGGCAATCGTGATAAAATCAGCAAGATCCGCCAGCGCAAAACTTGCAAGCGAGCGCGCATCGTCTGTGGTCAAATCGTGGTTCAAATTGGCAAGATATGTTTCCATACGGGAGCCGCGCGGAACATGTGCGCCAAAAACAAATCGGTGTGCATTCTCGTATCCCGAAGAAATATTGTCGTGTGAGCCGGGACGCAAAATCGCCGTGATAAAATCAATCCATTCAATCCATAAATCTTTTTGGGAGACATAGCGGCGCAAATTGAAAGCCGTTGCTTCATCGCCGGATTGTTCGGCCTGCTCGGCAAGATTCAATGCGTTTTCTGAACAAAGTGAAAAAAGTTTTGTAAGACCTGTTCGTGAAAAAATCGCGTAATAAAGCTCCAGGCTCAAATCAAGCCAGCGGGTTTTGTGACCGAGAGACTTGAAAAAAGCAGAAAGATACGCCCCGCTCGGATAAGCCGTGTTGAGCTGCACGATTGGTGGCTGGAGGATAAGAACATCTGGTTTCTGATTCGGTTTTTCTTGTGACATTTTTCTTTCCGATTAAAATTTTGCCTTTATTTCTTCGAGCACTTTCAAATCCGCGATTGCATCTTCGAGCGGTGAGACAAGCTCGCTCTGGCCGTCCAAAAAATCCACGGCGTTCTGAACCATTCCGCTGAAATATCCGGTCTTTTTGGGAAGCTTGAGCTTTTGCTTTGTGAGCGAATAAAATCCTGTGTAAAGTTTGGATTCTTTGCGAAGATAGAATTCAAAGATTCCGTTTCCGACAACGATTTTACCCAAAGTGCCTAAGATTTCAAGCCGGAACTCAAAGAATTTGCTTCGTCCGCTCATTTTAAAAGTGACTTCCGGGATTGTTCCGAATCGTGTTACTACCGATTGGTAGTGTGCCGAAAAGTTTCTGACAATTCCTTTTTCGTCTTTGTGGATTCCAGATACAATTGGGTTTGTCAAAAGTGGTGTAACTACCGACTGTTCGTTAGGTTCGTTTTTCCCAAGAATATATTGCAAAATATCAACCAGATGTGTTCCGTCATGCAAAAGGGAATAAGTTCCGTCTTTTTCAAATTCGCTTCCATAGATCCTAAGCCCTGAATCCAATTCTCCTGTTACGGATTGTATGTCGCCAATTTTGTCAATTAAACTTACGACCGATAGATAGTCTTTTGCAAATCGGCGTTCATGATTCACCATTACGGGCACGCCAAATTCCACGGCCTTCGCACGAATTTTTTCGGCTTCCTCCGAATTGAGCGCGACAGGCTTTTCCAGAATCACGAGCTTTGGCTTGTATTCAATTGCTTTGAGACATTCTTCGAGATGATTATCTTCGTTGACAGCAACTGTGATAATGTCGAGGCAGGTAACGTTTTCATAAAGTTCTTTGCTGGTTGGAAAAACGAGAGTGAAATCTTTTTTGCCGTTGTGCTTTTTAACATATTTCCGCCAGTTTTCAAGATTCTCTTCGTTCGAGTCGGCGGCGGCAATCAGCTTGATTCTTTTGTTGTTGAGAAGAGCCATTGTGTGACTTGCGGGCTGCTCACGTTTTTTGTCAAATCCGAGTGAAAATCCGATTCGCCCTGTACCTACAATTGCGGCATAATAAAGCTTTTTTTCCATACATTTATTATAAGGAAGCATTTGCCTTTGTGCTAGTTTTTTATTATCTTTGTTATAGAAGAATCCAAAGAGGTATCTAAATGGCAGAAGAATGTACCCACAACTGTTCGACTTGTGGCTCAAATTGTAAATCAAAAGACTTGCGTGCGACTCTCCGAGAAGGAAGCTGCGTCAAAAAAGTAATAGGCATTGTCTCTGGAAAAGGCGGTGTTGGCAAATCCCTTGTAACGGCTTTGCTCGCTTCAAAAATGCGAAAGGCTGGCTTTAAAACAGCTATTCTTGATGCCGACATCACAGGCCCTTCAATCCCGACAAGTTTTGGCGTGAGCGACCAAAAAGCAACTGGCGACAAAACTGGCACAATTTACCCGGTAAAAACCGAAACTGGAATTCAGCTCATGAGCATGAATTTCCTTCTCGAAAAAGAAACTGACCCTGTTTTATGGCGTGGGCCTGTAATCGCGGGCGCGGTCAAGCAGTTCTGGACGGATGTAGAATGGAAGGACATTGATTTTATGTTCGTTGATATGCCTCCTGGAACCGGTGATGTTCCGCTCACAGTTTTCCAGTCTCTCCCGATTGACGGAATTGTGGTCGTGTCGTCTCCTCAGCAGCTCGTTCGCGTAATTGTTGAAAAAGCTGTAAAAATGGCGAACATGATGAAAGTGCCGATTGTCGGTCTTATCGAAAACATGAGCTATGTAAAATGTCCGCATTGCAATGATGAAATCAAAGTCTTCGGTGAAAGCAACATCAACGGAATCGCAAAAGACTACGGAATCCCAGTTCTTGCCCGAATCCCGATGAGCGAGGACATTTCAAAGGCAATTGATGAGGGTGATGTTGAGCGGCTCGACGCAGATTTCATGGATGCAGCAGTTGATTTGATAAAAGCGATATAAACAAGAGAACTTTACGAAAACACTCGTTTTGTGCTGCCGCGTAAGCGGCAAACGTATATAGTTACAAGCACAAAACGCGTGTAGCATGCTAGCATGCGTTTTCGATAAGCCGTTTTCATGACTGGGAGCCATTTTTCAATGAGGAAAGATTTATAATGCAGTTGCTCTGTGTTGGAACACTCCGCAATCTCTAAAATTTGGATAATTTATGAAACTTCTTCTTGCGCCGATGGATTCTATTACTCACCAGGCTTTCCGCAACCTTGTGGAAAGGTTTGGTGGATGTGATGAATACTTCAATGAAATGATAAATGCCTCTTCTTTGCTGAATAACGGCCCGTGGGAAAAATTTTATTTGCTTGAAGGTCCCAAGCCGGAAAAGCTTGTCTGGCAGCTCACCGATAAAAACGGCGAGAAAATGGCTCTTGCGGCTGGTGTTCTGGCTGAGCGCGGCGGAATTGGTGTGGACTTGAACATGGGGTGCTCGGCTCCGCAAATTGCAAATACCGGTGCTGGAATTGCGTGGATGACAAAGCCGATTTCGGAGACTCAGGCAATGGTTCACGGCGTAAAATCCGCGCTCGAAAATTCCGCAAAAGACGGCCTGCCATCAAAAAGACTTTCTGTAAAGCTCCGTCTTGGCGATCAGGATTTCACTCTCGAGAAATTCTTTGAATTCACGGATATGCTCGTTGGCGAGGGAGTTCAGATGCTCAGTCTTCACCCGCGTACCAAAAAAGAAAAATATCGTGAGCGCGCCCGCTGGAATTTTGTGGAAGAACTTGCCCTTCGTTATCCGCAGATTCCTGTCAATCTCAATGGCGATGTAAAAGACACTGCAAGTTTTGATGAAGCTCAAAAAGCCGCGCCCCACGCAAACGGAATAATGATTGCCCGTGCCGCAGTTCAAAAGCCCTGGATTTTCGCCCAGCTCAGGTCTGGGGCCGGAAACTCTTGTGGGCCAATCGACTGTGAGCAGATCGCGCTTGATTTCATCGACGATGTGGAGCAATGTCAGCCCCCTGAATTCTGGAAAACCCGTCTTCAGAGATTCTTCGCATATTATTGCTTAAATTTCAGCTTCGGGCATTATTTTCAAACTCAGATGATAAACGCAAAAGACAATGATGATGCCCGCTCTCGTGTAAAAGAATATTTTAGTAAATGTCCTGATGACAAAATCCTGAAAATATGATAGTAATACTATCAAAAATATTATTCTCTTGTCTTTTTTTAAAATTATGTTAAAATATTCAAATTGAAGAGAGTGAATCATAATAGCTAAAAGGAGGCTGGTTCGTTGCCTTCTTGCACCGCTGCTAACGCGGAGTTTTAAAAGGAGCATTTTATGAAAGTTAAAATTTTTGCTATTGTATCAGTTTGGTTTGCATCATTTGCTCTTGCTGCTCAGACGGCAAATGATATTGCCAAGGTGTTTTGTGATTTGGACAGGGTTCCTGATTACAACTATTCTACAATCATCCTGGAAAATATCGAAAAAGACGGCAAAAAAGAGACAATCGAGCTCTGGCAGTATGGAAGTGGTGTTGATAACGGACTCAAAAATGTCGCATTTGATTTCAAAGCTCCTGCAAGCGTAAAAGGTATGCGAGTTCTTCAGCTCGAAAAGCTCAAAAAAGCAGATGACCGCTGGGTTTATATGCCAAAACTTCGCCAGTCACGCCGAATCCCAATGACAGAGCGCACAAAATCTTTTGGTGGCACAGAGCTTACTTACAACGACATGACAATCCGCAATGAGGACGAAGATAAAAATGAAATCGTTGAGGATGAGGCTGTAATCACAATAAACGGTAATTCTTATTCATGCTGGAAGATGAAGTCAACTCCATATAAAAAGAGCGAAGTTGAATATTCTCATCGCATGTCATGGTTCGACAAAAAATCATACATTCCTGTTCGTATCGAATACTATGACTCAAAAAACAAGATGATTAAACTTTACGAATGTCTTAAAGTTGAGATGGTAAAAGGCGCTACTGGCATTGAATATCCTCTCCGCCGCTCAAATATCATCACAAACCTTGTCACAGGGCGAAAGACAATTGCTACTGTTAAGGATTTCGTATTTGATGAGCCAATTTCGGACGCATATTTTGCACAGCATTGGCTCACAACTGGTAAAGCCCCTAAAATTAAAGGCAAAAAATAAAATATTTATTGAAGAAAACTTAAAAAACTTGCATATATATTTTATTTGTTATAAAATGATGTATCATTTAAAACAAGGGGCTTTATCATGGCTTTAAAGAAATCTTATTCAAAAGACAAAAAAACTTGTAACGTAACATTCACAGTATCTCCAGAAGCCGCTCAGGGCGCAAAAACAGTAACAATCGCTGGAGATTTCAATAGCTGGAGCAGCACAGAAACACCACTCAAAAAAGGTAAGGACGGTTCTTTCTCTGTTAAGCTCTCTCTCGACGCTGGCAAAGAATATCAGTTCCGTTATCTTCTCGATGGTTCTCGCTGGGAGAATGATTGGGCTGCAGACAAATATATTCCAGCACCATTCAGCTCAACTGACAATTCTGTAGTTATCTGTTAAATTTTTTTATAAAATACAAAAGGCACTCTTCGCGAGTGCCTTTTTTTATCAAAGCCGCCACATGGAGGTGGCGTAAAAGCATATGAACTTAAAATCCATGGAGGGATTTTAAGTTCACGGCACATGAATTACTTCACGAGGTTTCGAGCCATTTGCAGGGCCAACGATTCCACGTGCTTCCATGTCCTCAACAAGCCGGGCTGCACGGTTGTAACCGATTTTGAGCCTTCGCTGAATGTAGCTTGCGCTTGCTTTTCCTGCCTGGATTACAATCTGCAATGCCTGATCGTAGAGCGGATCTTCTCCGTCGCTGAACAAACCTGGCTCTTCCTCAACGTCTTCATCATCATCAACGAAAATTTCATCGTCAATGTAGTCCGGGCCGCCGAATGATTTTACATAATCAACTACGCGCTCAACTTCATTGTCTCCGACCAATGTTCCCTGAATTCGGGTTGGA
The DNA here is from genome assembly GCA_902785455.1 of uncultured Spirochaetaceae bacterium. Classification (GTDB taxonomy): domain Bacteria; phylum Spirochaetota; class Spirochaetia; order Treponematales; family Treponemataceae; genus Treponema_D. Next base: position 15,791 of record CACZYY010000044.1, on the reverse strand, counting down.
ATCGGGTTGACGGCAGAGGTGTAGAGCATATCGCCTTTGCCGAGCAATTTTTCGGCACCGATGCTGTCGATAATAATCTGTGAATCCTGTCGGCTCGCTACCATGAATGCGATTCGGCTCGGAATATTTGCCTTGATAAGACCTGTGATTACGTTTACCGAAGGTCGCTGGGTTGCAAGAACAAGATGGATTCCTACTGCACGGCTCATTGCTGTGAGTCGGGCTACGCTTGTTTCAAGCTCTTTTCCGCTTGTTGCCATCAAGTCTGCAAACTCATCGATAATCACCACGATGTAAGGCAGTTTTTCGGTTGCGATTCGGCGTTCTCGGATTCGTGTGTTGTAGCTCATAATGTCACGCACGCCCATTCCATCGAGCAGGGCATATCGGCGTTCCATTTCGCAGATACAATACTGCAAGACTTGCAAAGCTCGTTTTGGCTCGGTTACGACAGGTGTGAGCAAATGAGGAATATCGTTGTAAAGCTTCAATTCAACCACTTTTGGGTCAACCATAATCAGCTTGACGTCCTGAGGTGAGCGATTGTACAAAATCGAAAGAATAATTGAGTTTACACAGACAGATTTACCTGCACCTGTTGCTCCCGCAATCAAGAGATGCGGAGTTTTTGCAATATCAATAATCTGAGACTGACCGGAAATATCTTTTCCCAAAATGACTGGAATTGCCATTTTTTTGTATTCCGGCAGGTTCTGCTCGATAATTTCACGGAATGATACGATTGCCCGCTCTTTGTTCGGAATTTCGATTCCCACTGCATGGCGGCCTGGGATTGGAGCTACGATTCGGACTGATTTTGCGGCCAGAGCAAGCGCAATGTTATCCTGCAAGTTAACGATTTTGCTGAGCTTTACGCCCGGAGCCGGGAGCAATTCAAACATCGTGACTACAGGACCTTTTCGGATTCCTGTGACTTCTGCTTCAATTCCGAATTCATTTAAAGTCTGCTTGAGGTTTTCACCGGCTGCCTTTGTCTCGTCATCAATTCGCCAGTATTCTTCGTTTTCAAATTTTTCGAGCAAATCTGTCGGGATTTTGTACTGACTCAATTTACGGATTTGAGGAGCATTTTCGTTTTCTGCCTCACCATTTGCTGTAGTATTTGCCGGCTGTGCCAGATTATTTTTTGCAGCGAATTCTTCCGGATTTTTGACAACCGGGTTTGCGGCGGCATCTGCTTCCATCTGTGAGAAAATGTCTTCTACGCCCAAAGGTTCTTCTTCATCTTCTTCGGTCTCGAAAGGCTCATCTTCTGCGCTTTCCTGGACATTCTCGCTCTGAGTTTCTGCGATGTCTTCGATGTTGATAAAATCAGCAGGATTTTCATCCTCTTCCGGATATTCAATGACATCCGGCTCTGAAATAACTTCTTCCTCGGTTTCTGGCTCTGCTTCGTTTTCAAGTTCCATCTCTGTGTCTGGAACTTCTTCAAAATCAAGATCGGAGTCAAAATCTTCTTCGGTTTCAGATTCGTCTTCTTCCGGGAGCTTGTCTTGTGGAAGCTCATCCTGTTGAAGTGCATCTGGAATATCTTCAAAAAAGTCTTCGTCTTCTGGATGAGATTCTTCTTCGGAAAGGTCATCATAATCTGGTTCATCAAAAGAAACAGGGCTGACATCATCCATTTCGTCAAACTCATCCTGAAAATCCTCGGAATTTACAGGAATTTCAGTTTCTTCGATAAAATCAGGCTCGTTGAGTTCTTCGCCGGAAGCTTCCGTTTGTGTCTCAGGTTCTTCTGCGATTTTGGTCTCTTCTGATGAAGCAGGTTCGTCGAGGTCATCGATGACAGTTTCGGCTTCAGGTTCAGTTTCTTCTGCGGTTTCGGCCTCGTTCGTTAAAACTGGCTCGTTGAAGTCAGCACTGGCAATTTCTGTTTCTGTCTCAGTTTCTTTTTCTACGATTTCAGGTTCTTCTTCAAAAACAGGCTCTTCCTGTTCTTCGTGGGCGTCTTCTTCAGCTTCGATTTCGTCCTCGCTTTCAACATATTCATCGTCTGGGATAGCCACATCTCGGAACCGGCTTTCCTCTGCTGGGGCAGCAAAACCGGCTTCTTCTGTAATTTCAGGCTCTTCGACAACGGTCTCATCTTCTACAATCTCTTTCTGCTGATCAAAAATGTGGTCAAATGGAGAAGGCTCTTCTGGAAGCTCCGGCTCGGCAAAATCATCTTCATCGAGAAGTTCTTCATCTGTAACTGATTCCGGCACGGCCTGCTCATCCTCAAAAGTCTCGTGCTCAATAATTGTCGGCTCATCGACGAGCGTTGCGTCATCGTCCTGTTTTTTTACACCTGGCTTTCCGTCATTAATCAAATCCTTGAGGACTTCTTTTTGTTCAAGGAAAAGACGGTCTTTTGAAAGGTCGAGCGATTCTTCCTTTGGTTCATTTTTCTTGTTGAGTGAGAAAAATTTTCTTCGGGCAGGAGTTTTTTCATCTTCATCAAAGAAAATTTCTTCATCATTTTCAAAATATTCATCGGCCGGGTCCGTCTCTTCATTTTCCTGGGCGGAAATTTCTTCGTCAGTTTTGTTCAAATGACTGTGAGAGAGAAGTTCTTTTGTTTCTGCAGTTTCAATCAGTGAATTTTCAATGACATCACCCAAAATTGAAAGAAGCAGATATTCGGCGGCAATAATCAGTGAACCAATAAGCAGGGTAGAACTTATTTTAACCAGCATTACGGTATCGCTGTCGTTTGCGAAAATCATTCGGCAGATATGCTCGATTGCATCAAGGGTAAAGAAAGGAACTATTGAGCCGATCAGCACGACTCCGTTCCTGAATCTCCATTTTGCATTGAAACATTGCACTCCGGCAAAAATCAGAAAAATCGGAATACAAATTGACGTGAAGCCGTAGACACCGGTGAACATTTTGCCTAAGGCATAGAATATCGTGTTTTTGGCAGGACTGATTTGTCCGAAATCAACTGCGACTAAAAGTAATGATACAGAAATTAATGCTGCGAGAACGAAAAGCAAGATACCCGCAACAATTGAACATTTTTGACACTTCATACTTTATGATTATCGGATAATTCGCTATACTATTTTAGTGAGTGAAAATAATTTTAAATGTAATTTTTGCAAAGTTTGTAACGGAAGGGGATGTATCGGTCAGCTCCCGGGAATGGGCGGCGTTCGTAATAACGAAAATTTCATTCTCAACTGTTCGGCATGGCAGACTGTACGCAACAATAATATAGAAAGAATTAAACAATTTCTTGACCTGGAGCCGGAATTCCGAATCCCGCAACTCACTATTGCGCCAATGACAGGTGCTGTGGAAAACATTGGTTTTGCCCGGGAGTCTGATTTTTACGACGCGATTATCCAGGCGATGCACAAGGTTGGAGTAGGGCTTTCGATTGGTGACGGTTATCCCGATGAAAAACTCAAATTCGGAATCCAAGCCTTACAGAAAATCAAAACCGAAGCTCCCGAAGCGCAAACTTCCGTTTTTATCAAACCTTATTCCAACGAGCGGATTTTTGAGCGTTTTGAATGGGCAAAAGATTGCGTGAAAGTCGCAGGCGTTGATATTGATTCGTACAACATCGTTACGATGCGCAATCTCGTAAAACTGGAGAAAAAGACAGCCGCTCAGCTGATTGAAATCAAGAATCACGTTAAGATTCCGTTCGCAATCAAAGGAATTTTCACTCAGGAAGACATTGAGCTTGTAAAAGAAGTAAAGCCAGACATCGTTTACATTTCAAATCACGGCGGGCGTGTTGATACACGAAAGGGCAGCACTGCAGAATTTTTTGCAGAGCACGTTGATGAACTCAAAAATTATTGTGATGAAATCTGGGTGGACGGCGGAATCCGAAGCCCGCGCGACGTTGCCACGGCAATGGCTCTTGGTGCTGATTGTGTGCTGATTGGACGCCCGTTTGCAAGCGCACTCTGCCACGGCGGCCCCGAAGAACTGTGCGGCAAAGTGCTTGAGCTTAGTTTGCTCAAATACGGATTTTAGGGATTTACAGCGGATTATTTTTCAATCGTGATGCTTTGATCTGCTGTGAACGATTTTCCTGGCTCCAGAGGAATCAATCCTGCTTTTTCTTCCCATTCGTGCCCGGTGTTTTCGGCATCTGGGAGACCGTACCAAGGCTCGATGCAGTTAAAGCCGTTTCCGCTTGTGCCCTCGCTGCCTTTTCCGCCCTGCCATACCATGAGATATGGATAGTTCATGCAGTTTACTTTGATGAGCGAACCGTCTTTTTTGTTTCGCAATCCAACCCAATTTGATTTGAATGCAGTGAAGAAGTGACCGTTTCCAAATCCTTCGGCTGTAATTGGAATGATTCCGGCTTCTTTTTCGCCGTAAGGCTTTGTGCATGGGGCCGTTCCTTCTTCATCGACAGCAAGTTGTGCCTCGCTGTTCAATAAAATTGTTGTAAGTGGTTCGCGGCGTTCAAATTCATACTGATAATCAGCGTTTGTTGTGCCGGCTGGGTCTGTGTTTCGCGGGCAGCAGAATGCTGTATGGCTTCCAAGCGAGAAAAGCATTGTCGTGCTGTCAGTATTTGTGACCGTAGTTGTGAAAATCAGGCCGTTTTCCTTTAATTCATAATGTGTTTTGAGACTGAATTTCCAAGGAAATTTGCCGGCAGTTGCTTCGCTTTCGGTGAGCTCAAAAGTCGCGCTTGTTTCTGACTGCTCAATAAGTTTGTGTTCCAGGTCGCGGCTCATTCCGTTGTTAACAAGATTGTATTCATTTTCGCCGTAAGTGTAGAATCCGTCTTTGATGCGGCCAACGTGAGGGAACAAAACTGGTGCATGGAACTTCCATACGCTTTCAGGACCTTCAAACACATATGCTGTGCCATCTTTGACACCACGGAAAGAATTGATTTCTGCTCCATGGGTGTTGAGAACTACTTCATAAGTACTGTTTTTTAGTGTGATTGTCATATCTTTATATTATCATAATCTATTATCTTTTCGCAAATAGTGATAAAATATATCCCATGTTCAATCGAATTCAATACAAAAAAGATGCTCTTTCAACCTTAAAAAACAATTGGGCTGTGCCTTGCCTGCTTGCAATTACTTTTATTGCGCTCTCAGCTCTTTCAAGTACAGGTGCCGGAATTTTAGGCATTTGTGTCAGTGGTATTTTGTCCGTAGGTATTATTTTCACTTTCATGAAGATGATTGTTGTTCAGCACTCAGTCGCAACCACGGAAGAAGCGTCCGAAAAAATCACTTTCACCACATTCCTCGAAGGAATAGAATCTCGCTGGCTGCCGGCACTTTTGGGCAGTCTCTGGAACATGCTCTGGGTTTGTCTCTGGTCACTTTTGTTCGTAATTCCTGGAATCGTAAAAGCATACAGCTACTCAATGATGTTTTACGTCCTCGCAGAGAATCCAAAAATCGGTCCGATGAAGGCGATGGACATCAGCAAAATCCTCACACAGGGGCACAAAGCTGATTTGTTCATGATGGATTTGAGCTTTTTCGGCTGGATTTTTTTGACAATGTTGACGAGTGGAATCGGTTTTATCTGGCTCTATCCATACATGACGATGACCGAAACCTACGCATACTACGACTTAAAGCGCATGGCTTTCGCACAAGGCAAACTCACTCCGGCAGATTTCGAGGCATAATATGCAGCACAAAAAAGGTCTTATAATTTTAATCATAATCGCGGCAATTTCCGTAATTTTTGGAGCAAAGTCAATTATTTCAAAAATCGCATCAAAACCAGCTTTCTCGTTCACTTTCAACAGCGATTCAAATTCTGATATTGAAGATTTTGAAAGTGAATTTGATGAAGATTTCGACTCCGAAGATTTCAGCAGAGGCAAAACTTTCAACAAAATCCTCAACCTCACAAAAAACAGAGATTTGGATGAAGCTGTAACAAGCACCAAAAAGCCTTATGTTTCAGTGATTTGCATTACAGGCGTAATTTCCGAAGAAAACAAAACTTACAATCAGAAATGGCTTCTCAAACAGATTAAAAAAGCCAAGTCTGACCCGAACAACCGCGGGATTCTTCTGAATATCAATTCACCGGGAGGCACAGTCTACGAATCCGACGAAGCTTATCTCGCGCTCATGGAATACAAAAATTCCACCAAAAAGCCGGTGTTTGCCTTCTTCGGTTCACTTGCGGCAAGCGGCGGCTATTATATCGGCTGCTCGGCAGACACAATCTTTGCCAACCGAAACTGTCTCACAGGCTCAATCGGAGTTATTGCTGGCGGAAGCCTTGATGCGACTGGCCTTCTCGACAAAATCGGCGTCAAAATGACTACAATCACAGCCGGTAAAAACAAAAACATGGGCAACTACAATGCTCCTCTCACCGAAGAACAGCGTGCAATCATGCAGTCAATCGCCGATGAAGCATACGAGCAGTTCACAGGAATCGTGGCAGACTCGCGCAAAATGAACATCGAGGCCGTAAAAGAACTTGCCGACGGAAGAATCTACACGGCAGCCCAGGCCAAAAAGAACGGTCTTGTTGACGAGGTTTGCTCCTTAGAAGAAGCAAAAAACAAAATCCGGGAGATTCTGAGTAAGGACGGGGATGACAAAAAAGAAGAGACAATCAACTTTGTAGAAAGAAAATACCGCTACGAAGAAAACTGGATGTCACTTCTTTCCGGGGCAGCCAGCTTCGCAAAAAATCCCGAAGCCAGCGTATACGGTCTTTTGGGCAGCTCAGCAGGCAAGTGCCTGTATTTGTATCAGTAACCAATCATAAGAATCTCTAAGAATTTTCTTATTTTCTCTTTTGCATTGCCGAAAATCGAATTTTTTTGGCTATTAATAGGCATAGGAGAAAATATGAAAAGAAAGATTAAGAAAACAAAACGACAGAGCTCAAAGCGTACATTCAAAGACAGCCTCTTCCGTGAGATTTATGGCGGAAAGGATGAACGAAGCAAAAGATGGCTTCTGTCGCTTTACAACGCACTTAGTGGAAAGAATCACACCAATATCGAAGACTTGAAAATCACAACGATCGAGAATGTTCTTTATGTGAAAATGAAGAATGATTTGTCTTTCTTGCTTGATTCACAGATGAACCTCTTCGAACACCAGAGCACCATCAATCCTAACATGCCTTTGCGAGGACTGATATACTTTGTTCAGATTTATCAAAATGAAATCAGCAAGAACAAAAAGGATATTTATCGAAGCACGCTTATAAAGATTCCATCACCAAGGTTTGTTGTGTTCTACAATGGGAGCGTTGAACAGCCTGATATTGTGAAGTATAAACTTTCTGATGCTTTCGAAATTCAAGATGATTCTGGAGAGTTTGAATGGACGGCAACGGTTATAAACATAAATCCTGGTCATAATGAAACTCTTTCAAAAAATTGCAAGTCGTTGTATCATTATTGTAGCTTCGTAAACCGTGTCAAGGCAAGCATAAAGTCAGGGATGACTCATCAGGATGCAATCAATGAAGCCGTAAAATATGCCATCAAGGAGAATTTTCTTGAAGGCTTTTTTAAGGAGCATAGAATGAATATAGACCTTCTGACAGAATTCGACCAGGAAGACTATGACCGCAACCGCCGCGAAGAAGGCTATGAAATGGGTGTTCATGATACTTCTCTCGCTACTACAAAAAACCTTCTTGCTCTAAATAAACTGTCCGATGAAGAAATAGCTCAGTGTTGCTCCCTCTCATTGGAAGATGTGCTTGCCTTAAAATCTGAGCTTGTCTCTGAAAAATAACCTTCCCGAATCTCTAAATAATTCTGGTGTCTTCGCCTTGTGCGCTTATTCCGAGCAGATTGAACAGCTGGTTTTTGTCTGCTACGGCGGCTTTGGTATAGATGTTGGAGAGGTGATTTTCTATCGTTCGCTGTGAAAGCCCTAGCGTTTGGGCGGCGTCTTTGTTGCTGGCACCGGATTGCAGGCATTGCAGCACCTTTTTTTCGGTTTTTGTGAGCGTGGAGAGGAACGCGTTGAACTCCGTGATGCCTTCTTTGAGCTCGTTCTGGATATAAAGCCCACCCGCAGAGACGATTTCAATAGCGTTGAGCAGGGTTGAGAGCGGCGCGTTTTTGGAAACAAAGCCCCTTGCCCCAAATTCTTCGTGCATGGCGATGTGTGCGTAACATGCAGCGTCCATTATCGTAAAGACAATCGGAAGAATATTTTTGCCGGAGAGACGCATTGTCCTGAGCAGCGAGGTTCCTTCGATATTGTCCCCACCGCCGGATTTTTTAAAAGAAAGCTCCGTTATTGCAATGATTGGCTCTTCGCTTGACCTCGTTCTGCTGATAATTGCGAGTGAATCCTTAAGATTTGTGGCCTGCCCGGCGATTTTAAAGCCTGTTTTTTTGCTCAGATAGCTTGTAATGCCTTCGACTGCAACCTGCTGATTGTCAAAAACGTAAAGTTGACATCTCATAAATCTCTATTTTCTCCACTTTTTTGAATTTATTATGAAAGAATTCTGATAAATTTCTTAGAAACCGTGCGTTGTACTCATAAATTTTTCTGAAAACCATTTTAACATAGCCTTTGAATAATCGCTAGTATTCCAGATGTTAAAAAGTATCATTTTCAATTTATTTCAGTGCCCCAGGCATTGCGATAAGTTCCTGTGATTCTTTTCAATATTTGTTATATCGGGATTAGGATAAAGTCTCTGTTAGAGGCAAAAAAAAGTTTTCATAAAAAAGGAGATGTTTATGAAAAAGTTATTGCGATTAATTTCAGTCGCAACCATTCTTCTCGCAGCTACATCATTCATGGCTTGTAGCAGTGACGATGATGATGACGATTCAGGTGCACGCAGCGTATCAGCACGCACAAGTGGATCTATCGTAGGTGTTGTTCTTGACAACAAGGGTGAGCCTGTAGAGGGTGCAACTGTAACTCTTGGTGGCAAATCAACAAAAACAAATTACGGTGGTGAGTTTGAGATTACAGGCGTTAATCCAAATGACTCAAAACTGATTGCGGCAGCTAAGACTGTAACAACAAAAACAACTGAGACAACAGATAACTCAACAGCTACAAAGCCTTCTGTTTCTCATGAGACAACAAGTACAAATACTGCTTTAAACAGCAATAGTTCTACTACTACTAATAATAATACAGTTTCAAAGACTGGCTACACATTGACAGTAAGAAAAGACGGATACCTTCCAGGAAAAATCACTGGTATTTATGTTACATACCAGGACACAGAAGACCCAGAGGTAACACGTGCAAATGCCCTTCTCCACGGATTGGAGTATGACTATCAGGATATCCTTGACCGCTATGCTGCAGCATTGACAAATCCAAATGCTAATAACGGTGGTTCTGTAGGAACAACAGCTACAACAACAACAACTGCAACTGAGGATACAACTGCAACAACAACAGTTCAGACTGGTTCAAATGCTGACCGCGTTTTCAAAGACATCTCTGAAGCAATCAGCGCATTGAAGAGCATGTACAAAACAGGAAGCTACACTGAGTACTTCTCTGATTTCGGTACAACAACTACTCCATTGATTCCTCTTGATGCTTCTCTCAAAGGTAAGATTAAGCTCAACCTCAAAACAAGAACTGGTACAACTTATGATGAGAAGACTTACACTCCAAAATCAAATCCAACAGTTCATGTTTCTTATAACTCAGGTACATTCAACATTACAAATGGTACAACAGATGTTGCAGTTAATAGTGCTGATTACACATGGGAAGCTAAGGTAGATTCTGACGGAAACTTCGTATTCGACAAATGCTTGCCATCTGGAGTTCCTCTCTCAATCACTGTTGATTCATTCGAAGAGAAAATCACAAAAGAAGGTGCTACAGAAGCTGAGGCTTACTGGTTCTCTTCTGCATCACAGGTTATTTATGCTCAGGGAACTGACACATCAACAACAAAAATAACAAAAGAAACATCTATTTCTGGAACAACAACAACAGTAACAACAACTGAAACTGATGCAGGTTTGACAAATATCACTCTTGGCAGCAAAGATGCAAACGAGATATCTTACCTCATCATGCTCTTCGCTCAGAATGACAAAGTTTGGGTTACAAAGACAAACGTTGAGCCAACTGCAAATGGTTCATTGCTTACAAAGAATGATGCTCTCACATTCACTTTCAACAAGGCAATGAAGAAAGTTGGTGCATCATCTACAGGAATCACTAACCTTGCAAAAGATTCTTACACAGCTACTTTGAGCGAGGATAAAAAGACTGTTACACTCACGCCAAACATTGGATACTGGATTCTTTCTGGTGATACACAGAACGTAACTCTTACAGTTGAAGCAGAAGATGGTGCAACAACTCTCTTGAAGTCTGTATTCCCAGTTTACTTCGACAACAAAGTTTGGGTATCTGTAAAAGACTTGAGCTACGATGATTATAACGATCTCCGTGCTCTCTCTGACCCAATCACTCTCGTATTCTCTAAACCAATGAACGAGAAGATTGCTGTTAAACTCGATAACAACAATACTGCTTATACAGAGAAGTGGAACGAGGCTGACGCAGAGAAAGGAATCCTTGCTAATACAGAACTCACTCTTACACCTGATGCAAAAGTTGGTTACTGGGATCTCGGTTCTAACACAACCATTGTTATCACTGTTACTAAAGAATTTGCTAATTCTAAAGATTCTTATATCGATACATTCGGTTATTGGAAAGTTGGTGCAGCTGATACAGGTATCACAGTTCACTTCGACAACTACAACGACGTAACAATCGCTAAGGCCGACAAAGGCTTCACAGCTACATTCGCTAAAGCAATCAAAGCACAGACAGAATCTGAGCTCAAAGCAAACCTCAAAGTTTACAATGTTGGTGCTTCTTATGCTGTAGAGGATACACAGGCTGACACTGCTGATGGATTGGCAGATGTTGTTCTCGCTCTCAGCGAAGATGGTAAAACAATCACTGTAACACCACAGAATACAGAGTTCGCTAAGTATGGTTACTACTCACTCGTATTTGCAAAAGACAAGTTCGTTGCAAAAACAGGCGAGAAAATCTTGCGCAAACCTGCAACAACAAAGACTGTTCAGACATATGCAAATAGCAAGACAACAACTCCATTCGTAACAACATTCACACTTGGTACAGAGTTCAAGTACACAGCTGTTACAGTTGTTGACAAACTCCCAGAGACAGCTCTTGCTTCACGTGCAATCTACGTAGACAACGACAAGTATCTCAAGATTACATTCAACAAAGCTGTAAGAACTTCTGAACTCAAGATTGATTCTAAAACAGTAACAAACTACATCGACGGAACTTCAGTTTACCTCCCACTCGCTACTCTTACTGACAACGAGGATGTAAAACTTACTGGCGATGTATATTCTACTGACGGTCAGAAATGGAATCTCGGTGCAACTGGTGCTACAGAGTTCGATACTCTCTTCAAGGTTAACAAACTTTCTTACAAGATGGTTGCTACAAGCCTCTACACAGTTAAGAAAGCTATTGCTGAGGGTGCTGCTGCAACAGCTGGTAACGATGCTCTCGTTAACAAGATTGCTCCTGCAGAAACAACAATCACATTCACATTCGATCAGGATGTTACTAAGGCAGATTGGACTGCAGAGTTCTATGACTCAGACAACGTAAAATTCAAGAACCTCGACCAGACTCCATACGCAGCAACAGCTGCTGCAGCTGGAAAAGTTGTTACAGTTACTTTGTCAGGAAAAGATCGTGACTTCAACAAAACATACTACCTCTCACTCAAAGCAACAAAAGGCACAGGTGACGACGTAGTTGTTCTCTACGATTCAAGCAAAGGCACATCTTCTTACGGTCCACTCCCAGGTAATGCAAATAAGAAACTTGACTCTGAAATTATTGCTGATGTTGCAATCGGTGGTACTTCAACTGGTGGTACACCTGCACCTGTTGTTTCAACACAGAAATACATCAAAGTTGAGACAAAAACAGAAGAAGAAGTTGCTGGTTTGGACAACCTCTATGTAGTTGAGGCAAGCAACAACAAAGCTTCTAAGACAACAGATGTAAAAGACTTCGCTAAGTCTAACGCAAGCCCAATCGTACTTGAGTTCAGCGAGGATATTGAAGCAATTGTTGATGCAAACGAAGTTTACCTTGCAAAAACTTCTAATCATTATATCGCTGAAGTTAAAGACGCAAATGGTAATGTTACAACAGCTGAAGGCGGTTGGTTGACTAAGGAAAATGTTGAAAAGACAGATACTTATGCTGCAACAGCTACAGTTGCTGGTAAAGTCCTCACAATCAAACCAACATATGCATTCCCAAGCAAATCAACAGTATATCCAATCGTATTCAACAAAGAAGGTAAACGACTTCATTTGAAGAAAGTTACTGATACTAAGACTACAGGTGCTACTTTTGATAATGTGAAGTATGAATCTGCAGAACTCAAATTCGAAGGTTCACCTACTAAAAAAGCTGATGTAGCAACAAATGAATTGTTCGGAAAAACTGAATCAGCTGATCTCGTTATTGAAAACTTTGATGCAGCTAATGTTGGTAACGGTTCTAAACTTTATTTCAGCTTTAAGCCAATTTACAGCAAAACTTCATCTGGCACAGAGTATGGTTCTTATACATTGTACAGAAAGGTTACTCCTATCTATGCTGATTCTGCACTTTGGGAAGAAGTAGATACTTACAGTATTGATAATACCAAACTTAAAGCTGTTAATTCAGGTAAACCTGAAACTGTAAATGATAAAGTTGATCCTGATAATACAGAAAGAGTTCATTCTGTTAAAGCAGCTTCGACAGAGGCATTTGCTCTTGGTGGATTTGATGCTTGTATCGAAGCAATCGCTGCTGAGGGAGAATTCAACTTCTCTAAGACTTCAGAATACAAAGTTGTTTGTACAATTGACAATGTTGAGATTCACTCAAAACCTATTCCAGTAAAAGACAGCAAAGTCCACGTAGAATTTAAGACAACAAGCAATAGCTCTCTCGGTAAGATTGACAAAGAAAAGACTTTGAAGATCGCAAATAATGACTATACTAATGAGACTGTATGGGGAGATGCAAAGTTTAAGGTTGCTGGCAATGGCTTTATCAAATCTGTAGTTGCAACTCCTGGTTCTGAAAAATCAACACTTGGTACTTCAACCAATAAAAATCGAATTGGCTTTGGTGCAACTATTGAAGCCGAAGCTGATGATACTACAGGAAAAACATGGACAGTTACTGTTAAACCTGAAACTGGTAGTGAGGTATCTGTTGCCGCTGGTGACTTTATTACAATTAAAGTAACTGATGCTAAGGATACTTCTACAACATACACAATTAAATTCGTAAAAGAATAATTGTGTATTAATCAAACTTGCTGCTTAAAGGTAGTGAGTTTGATTTTGGTTGTATCAAGCCTAAAAAACAACCTGGGGGTGAGCAAACGTTTGTTTGAGCATTCCCAGGTTTTATTTGTCTTTACCGTGTATGGTTAGAATTGATAGATAAATATGTTATTTGGTTTTTATATTCTGACAATATGGCAAAACACCTTTTATTATATTTGTCCTAGGATTTTTTTCTAAATTGTAACTTAAAGAAAGATTCTGTATTTTAGGCGACTTGTTAGAATAATCCTTAGGAAATTGAATTATATAGCTATTAATTTGTTTTATAAATTTACCTGACGCTAATTCAAATTCATTTGGTAAGAAATTTAGCGGAGTATCAAAAGCTAATTCAAAAAGTTTTTTATTTATTCCTTGGTCATTAACATCGTTGTCTTTTTTAGATGAAGGAAAAGAAGATTGTATAGTTAAATATAATTTTTCCTGATAGAAAAATATGAGAGCAATTAGTTTTCGAATAATAAAATTATACGAAAATCCTGTTTGAAATCCCTTCCATTTTTTATGGATAGCTTGATTTGGACCTATTGCATCATCGTGTAAAATTGTTCCAAAATAAAATCCTTTTATTTGGGGAAGATCATTATAAGATAAATTAAAAGGCATAAAATTCCACGTATTATGTTTTGTTAAATTATTAATTCCAGATACAAATTTACTAAATGTATCAACATAACTTGTATATTTTTTTATTGAATCAATTTTATTTTCTTTTAGCCAATTTTTATTATTATTGTTTTTAGTTTTTCCTTCAGGTGAATAAAAAGATTTTAAAATTTCAAATGTAATGTCATAAAATGAATCTACTTCATTAAATACATTTCTAATATATTCTTTACAATCGTTATTATTATCTTTGTTTACATCTGCTAACTTCTTTAAGACATTGTATGAATTTAAAAGAGATTTTCTTAATGCATCTGCTGGATGTTCTAATATAGGTGTATGCTGACTGTAATACAAATCATTTTCGGGATATTGAGATAGTAATCTGTACAAATTTGAGGAATAATTGGACTCTTTTTTTAATGAAATATCACCCATAATATAAATATAATAAGAAATCTTTAATTAGAAAAGGGAAATTAATAAATGGAATATCCGTCAATTCTAACCTTGCTTAGCTGAATCCATCCATTCACCACGGAACTGGAACTTTAACTAAGATAAAAAAACGTCAGCACTTCACCTTATAGATGCTCCATAGATTATAACATCATTCTTCAAGTATAAATTACATTGCTGCTACTATTAATTGAAGTTTTTTTATTAAATCTTCGATATCCCTTTTTGACAACTCCATATCTGCTGCATACTGCCCCTTAGACCAGTCTACAGAAACAGAATATTTGTGATAATCTATTCCGGGTATTTTTGTTTCTGTTAACCTAAGCACTCTGTTTGTATGTTTACTATCAGAATTATCTACTACAACTTGGTTAACTAAGTTTCCGTAATATTCAATTTGATTAAGAGATACCATAATAATACCTCATAAATTTTTAATAAGGTTGTTAATAAATTTTTTGTATTTTGTGTGCTTCTCGAATATACACCAAAAAAATCGTATCCGTCAATTTTTGTAGCTAGAATTGGCGGATAAATCATGAGTTATTTCGTAACAAGAACAGCCTCGCGTTCAAGCTCTTCTTTGAGGGCAAGCACCTGCTCCAGCGGGAGATTGCAACATCGAGCGATTTTTTCAGGTGGTAAATCTGTTTCTAAAAGCAAGTTCTTTGCATTGGCTATAGCATTTGCTTTTGCGCCTTCTTCCCGGCCTTCGCGCTTTGCGGCGTTGATGCCTGTGATGTAATCGCGCTTTTCGCCTTCGATGCGGCCCTGCATGATCCAGCGTCAGCGGTCCTGGCTAATCTTGCTCAATGTCTTTGCTGCCTCCATGATTCCCTCCTCACTCCGGGCGAGTTCGTTTATTTTGAGGTTTCATCTTCCAAAACAATCCCATTGACCTCATCCTCGCTCATTCCCAAAGACTTCGCGATAATTTCAACAGAAACCCCATTCGCATATAAACTCTTCGCATTGGCTATAGCATTTGCTTTTGCGCCTTTTTTAAAACCATCTTTCATGCCTTCATCCCGGCCTTCGCGCTTGGCGGCGTTGATGCCTGTGATGTAATCGCGCTTTTCGCCTTCGATGCGGCCTTGCATGATCCAGCGCCACCGATCCTGGCTTATTTTGCTTAATGTCTTTGCGGCTTCCATGATTCCCTCCTCACTCAGCGCGAGTTCGTTTATCAAATCCTGATTCTCCGGGGCATCCGCCTCTTTTAGAAATTTACACCATTTGACCGCACTTGGCAAGTTTCTGACATCTGCCTTTTTGCCAAATTTTACGGCTTTCGGTAGTTCCATGAAAATCACGTTCAGGATGCCCGGAAGCTTTGAGCCGTCTGCTGTATCAACCA
>CACZYY010000043.1 GCA_902785455.1 uncultured Spirochaetaceae bacterium | reverse complement strand
TTTTTTGAATATGTCATTTTTATCAGCCTTATTTGTGCAAAATTGATTTTTTTGTACGGCACGACAGATTATGTTTATTTTTACACACTCGCCGCCCTTACAATCATCCTTACTACATGGCTTTTCGTTCGGCACGAAGACAAATTCGAAAAAGGCGTTAATTTCGTATTCCTTTACATTCTTATGGCTTCACTTCTGGCAGGTCTTGCCTGTTCGATAGTCTCAGGTTTCATCAGCTATTTTACGCACAATCTTAATCAAAAAGACTGGACTTTCGACAATCTTATCTTTGCTTTCAACGGAATGCAGCTTGACGCACTCGCTTCGGCGATTTTTGGGCGTATTCCTGTGATTTTTTTGGACAGGGTAATCACCACTTTCGCAGGTTTCGGCGTATTCAAACTGTACAATCATATAATTAATAGGGGAAAGTTCAGGCGTTAGTCTACGTCAAAAAGAATATGAAAAAATTCCTTTTCCTACTTTTAATTTCAGCCCTTCTCTCCTTCTCCTGCACGCAAAAGAATTCCGCTCCCCAAAAGACAGACAATCAAAAAATCTATCAGAATTCTCACATCAGCACTGAACAGGCACTTTTGTCACTCATTCAGGAAAACGCTGATCTCAAGAAAAAGCAGGACACGTTCTTCAACTATTTTCTCTGGCTCATCGCGACAATTGTTGTGGGTGCGGTTATCCTCATCCTTTTGAATGTGCGTGAAAGCCGGCAGAAAGACAAAATCATCTTGAGTTCCAAGCAATTTTTGCATCACTCAATTCAAGTTCAGGAAGCGGAACGAAAAAGGCTCAGCTATGAACTTCACGATTCCGTTGCGCAAAACCTGCGTTATGTAACACTTCTCGCGGAAAATCTAAAAGAAAAGGAAGAGGCTTCCAAAATCATCAGCATTCAGAACGAGAACATCGAGGCTATCCGAAAACTTTGCTACAATCTCACCCCTCCAGTCTTGAACGAGTCTTCTATGATTTCCAGTCTTGAATTCCTGGGAGAAAAGATTTTTGACAACGAAGGCGATGAATTTGAGTTCAGGATTGTCGCCGAAGATTCAGTTGATTTTTCAGTCTGGTCGGCAGAAAATAAGCTGCACATCTATCGCATCATTCAGGAAGCCTTGCAAAATATCCAGAAACACGCTCATGCAAGCGAAGTGACAGTTTTATTCAGGGATTGTCATTCCGAAAATGCTCCAAACACGAACGCTCACCTCAAAATCATTATCACAGATGACGGAATTGGAATGAGCAACAAACTTGTAAACGAAATAAACAACGGCTCTTTCAAATCTGCGCAAAACCTTCACTTTGGAATCAGGAACATAATCGAGAGGGTACAACTGCTTGGCGGCAAAATAAAATACAGTTCCGAGGAAAATTGCGGCACACAGATTAAGGTGGAAATATGAAGAAGACTTTCTACATCATTGACGACCACGAAATGCTCAGAACGGGCACATCTTCTTATATCACAAGCAATTCCGACTGGGAGTGTGCGGGTCTTTCTGCCACTCAGGGAGAAGCTCTTGCTGATTTTGCCAGATTATCCCAGTCCGGGGAGTTCCCATCACTCATCATTTCCGACTTAAATTTTTACGGCGCGAACACAGGAATTGATTTCATTTCCGAAATCCGCTCGCTCTACCCTGAGGCAAAAATTATCGTCTATACAATGTTTTTTGCAATGGGAATTGTGCAAAGAGCCGTCCAGAACGGAGCAAACGGCTACATTTCAAAAAACGCAAGCTCGGCCGAACTTCTTTTGTGCATGGAAAAAGTGCTTTCGGGAGAGTCTTTCATTGAAAATGATTTGCGCAATAATTTCATAAAATACAACAAGATGACTGACGCACTCACAAAACGTGAAAAAGAAATGATGAACCTGATTTTGGAACGCAACACAAACGAAGAAATTGCGAAGATTCTCGGAATCAAAAAGAGTGCCGTCGAAAATTACGTCTCAAGAATCTACGAAAAAATTGATGTAAAAGACAGAACGGAACTTATTGAGCGTTTCGGCTAAAAAATTCACAATTTTGCTTGACAATTTTTTTTCAACGCGCTATAAAAGAATCATCAAACGGCAATGAGGTCGCAGGAAGGCAATTCTTGCGACCTCTTCTGTTTTAAACTGACAAAGGCGTCGTGTTTTTCGGATTTGTGTACAGAGTCTGAAATCACGACGCTTTTTGTTTTAAGCCACACGGATTCGAAATTGCTACGCAATTTCATTTTTAGAGATATGATTTTCCGTAGGAAAATCGAATCCAAACGAGCACGATAACTAAAGTGCTCGGTGTGGCAATAAAAAAATAGGAGAAAAAAATGGATTCTGTAACATCAATTTTTGGTGAAAATGTTTTTAACGAAACCGTGATGAAAGCCCGCTTGCCAAAAGAGACTTTCAAACAGCTGATGAAAACGATTGATGACGGCGAAAAGCTTGCCCCAACCGTTGCAAACGTAGTCGCAAATGCGATGAAAGACTGGGCAATTGAAAAAGGTGCCACACATTTCACACACTGGTTCCAGCCGCTCACAGGCACAACAGCCGAAAAACACGATTCATTTATCACACCTTCAAGCGAAGGCAAAGTTATTATGGAATTTTCAGGAAAGGAACTTGTTCAGGGCGAGCCTGACGCATCTTCTTTCCCTTCTGGCGGAATCCGAGCCACATTCGAAGCACGCGGTTATACTGCATGGGATCCGACTTCCTACGCTTTCATTAAAGACGGTGTTCTCTGCATTCCAACAGCATTCTGTTCATACACTGGCGAGGCTTTGGACAAAAAGACTCCACTCCTACGCTCAATGGAAGCAATTTCAAAACAGGCAGTCCGTGTCCTTCATCTTTTCGGAAATACTGACGTAACTTCAGTAAAAACAACAGTCGGTCCTGAGCAGGAATATTTCCTTGTTGACAAAGCAGCCTGGGAAAAACGCGAGGACTTGATTTTTACCGGCCGAACCCTTTTTGGCGCAAAATCACCGAAAGGTCAGGAACTCGAAGACCACTACTTCGGTATGATTAAGCCACGGGTTCAGGCATTCATGAAAGACTTGAACGAAGAGCTCTGGAAGCTCGGAATCCTTGCTAAGACTGAGCACAACGAAGTTGCCCCTGCTCAGCACGAGCTTGCCCCGATTTTCTCTACGACAAACATCGCCTGTGACCATAACCAGCTCACAATGGAGATGATGAAAAAAATCGCTGCAAAGCATGGAATGGTATGTTTGCTTCACGAAAAGCCATTTGCTGGCGTAAACGGAAGCGGTAAACATAATAACTGGTCCATTTCCACTAACACTGGAAAGAACCTTCTTGATCCCGGTGCCACACCTCAAAGCAACGCACAATTTCTCCTATTCTTGTGCGCTGTGATTAAGGCTGTGGACGAGTATCAGGATTTGCTCAGAATCTCAGTCGCTTCGGCTGGAAACGACCATCGTCTTGGTGCAAACGAGGCACCTCCAGCGATTGTTTCTATGTTCCTGGGCGACGAGCTTTCTGAGATTCTTGAATGCCTTGAGGCCGGAAAACCTTATGGCAGCCACGAAAAAGAGAAGATGCAGATTGGTGTAACAGTTCTTCCTGACTTCAACAAGGACACAACTGACCGAAACCGAACTTCACCGTTCGCATTCACAGGAAACAAATTCGAGTTCCGTATGCTTGGTTCAAGCGAGTCAGTTGCATGTGCAAACGTATTCCTGAACACAGCAGTTGCCGAGGAATTGAGTCAGTTTGCGGACGAACTTGAAAAATCAAGCGACTTCAAGGGTGACTTGCACAAACTCATCCTCAAGACAATCAAAGAGCACAAAAGAATCATCTTCAACGGAAACGGCTACGATGATTCATGGGTAGTTGAAGCTGAGAAACGCGGACTTCTGAACCTCAAGAGCACACCGGAAGCCCTTCAGCACACTCTGGACGAAAAGAACGTCAAGCTCTTTGAAAAGCACGGAGTTTACTCAAAGGTTGAGATTACGAGCCGAAATGAGATTCACTACGAGAACTACTCAAAAATCATCAATATTGAGGCTTTGACAATGCTGGACATGGCGAAAAAGCTCTATCTTCCGGCCGGAGCAAAATATGCAAAATTCCTCGCCGACTCAGTTTCTGTCAAAAAGGCTCTTGGAGCTGAGGACTCTTACGAAGCAGATGTGCTCAAAAAAGTCAGCGTGCTCACAGGAAAAATCTATGCTGAAGTTCAGAAACTTGAAAAAGCAGTGGACGGAGCCGCAAAAGTTTCTGATGCTGAAGAAAACGCCCTTTATTATAGAAAGGAAGTGTTCAGCGCAATGGGAACTTTGCGTGAAAGTGTAGACGAGCTTGAAGGATTCGTTCCGGCAAGTGAATGGCCTGTTCCAAGCTACGGCGAATTGCTCTACAGCGTAAAATAAAAACAAAACCACACAGGAATCACAACCTGTGTGGCGATAAAAAAAATACCACAGAGTTCAAATCGAATCTGTGGTATTTTTATTTTTAAAACGAATTATTCTTCGTCTGATTTTGCTTCTTCAGCCTGTTTTTCTGATTCCTCCAGGCGGTTAAGCTTGTTCACCATGTCAAAGCCATCTTTTATGCTTGTGTCCTCAACAAAAGTGAGTTTTGGAAATTTATAAATCGTAAGTTTTTTGGCAATTGAAGACTGAATAAAGCCAGCGGCTGAATTCAAGCCCTCAACACCCTTTTTAACCTGTGATTCATTGAGGAAGCTTGAGACATAAACTTTTGCATAAGCCAAGTCCTTCGCAACCTCAACACGGTTTATTGAAAGAAAAGTCGAGACGCGCGGGTCTTTGACTTTCTGGAGCATAATCAGCTTGGAGATTTCATCACGAATTTGCTCTCCAAGCTTTAGCATTCTGAATTCACCCATTTTCTACTCCTCAGAAGCAGAGCCTGTGCCTTCTGCGGCAGCCTTAGCAGCAGCTTCTTTTTCTTTTGCGATTGAGTCGCCGAGTTTGCGGGCAATTTCAACATACTCGAATACCTCGAATACGTCGCCTTCCTGAATATCCTGCCAGTTTTCAAGACCGATACCACACTCAAAGCCGTATGTGACTTCTTTTGCGTCGTCCTTAAAGCGTTTGAGAGATGTGATTTTACCTGTATATTTAACGATTCCGTCACGGATAAGGTTAACAGAACTTGTTCGTTTAACAACACCTTCTGTAACGTAACAACCGGCGATAACACCGACTTTTGGTACACGGAATGTGTTGCGAACTTCGACCTGACCTGTGACTTCTTCTTTTGTATCAGGTTTAAGCATACCTTCCATTGCAAGAGTGATTTCCTCGACACACTTGTAAATGATGTTGTATTTTCGGATATCGACCTTTTCCTGCTCTGCAAGCAATTTTGCCTTTGGAGTCGGGCGGACATTGAATCCGATAAGGATTGCGTTTCCGTCGGCAGCAGCCAAAGTAACGTCTGATTCGTTGATTGCACCAGCAGAAGAATGAATTACATTCAAGCGGATTTCTGGAGTCGAGAGCTTTTCAAGGCTTGTTTTGAGAGCCTCGGCACTACCCTGCAAGTCAGCTTTGATGATGACTTTAAGCTCGTTAATTTCACTTGCCTGAATTGTTGAGACAAGGTTATCAAGATTAACTTTCTTGACAGCTTTTGCAGCCTCAAATCGCTTGAGTTCCTGTCGTTTTGCAGAAATCGCACGTGCATCCTTTTCGGTTTCTGTAACCTGGAACGGATCACCAGCGTTTGGCATATCGTCGAGACCAAGAACCTCAACTGGCATACTTGGCAATGCTTCCAAAACCTTTTCGCCACGGTCATTGAACATAGCACGTACACGGCCTGAGTAAATGCCTGCGACAAAAGGATCACCGATTTTAAGAGTACCGCTCTGAACAACGACAGAAGCAACAACACCTCGTCCCTGATCGATTCGAGACTCAATGACTTTACCTTCTGCACGAGTATCATACTGGGCCTTAAGCTCAAGAATCTCGGCCTGCAAAAGAATTGCATCGAGAAGATCATCGATTCCCTGACCTTTAAGAGCAGAAATCTTAACATACTGAGTGTCACCACCCCATTCTTCTGGAGTAAGCCCCTGATTTGAGAGCTGAGTCATGACGTTCTCAGGATTTGCGTCCGGTTTATCAATTTTGTTTACAGCAACAATAATTGGAACTTTTGCGTCCTTTGCATGGCTC
Organism: uncultured Spirochaetaceae bacterium; assembly: GCA_902785455.1. Taxonomy (GTDB): domain Bacteria; phylum Spirochaetota; class Spirochaetia; order Treponematales; family Treponemataceae; genus Treponema_D. The sequence continues at coordinate 12,701 of CACZYY010000043.1, read as the reverse complement.
AAAGCTTCCAATGTCTGAGGCATAACGCCGTCATCAGCCGCAACAACCAGAACTACGATATCTGTAATCTGAGCACCACGGGCACGCATCATTGTGAATGCTTCGTGACCCGGAGTATCCAGGAATGTGATTGTTCCCTTTTCTGTATGAACCTGATAAGCACCGATTTTCTGTGTGATACCACCGGCCTCACCAGCAACAACATTTGTCTTTCGGATTGCGTCCAAAGTCTTTGTCTTACCGTGGTCAACGTGACCCATGACTGTGACAATCGGCGGACGAACACGAAGGTTCTCTTCTTCACCAACATCATGCTCGATAACAGTCTCATCATAGAGAGAAACGAGATGAACTTCACAACCATATTCATCAGCAAGCAAAGTAGCTGTATCAGAGTCAATTGACTGGTTGATTGTTACCATCATGCCCATGCCCATGAGCTTAGCAATGATGTCACCAGCCTTAAGGTTCATCTTTTTAGCAAGGTCAGAAACAGAAATAGTTTCCATAATATCGATTGATTTTGGAACTACGCTCGCCTGAGTTGTCTGCTTCTTCTTGTAAAGTTCTTCCTCGTCAAAAAGCTCTTCTTTATCTTTGCGCTGTCCGTAGACTTGTTTTTTGCCTTTAAACTGTTTTTTGCCTGCCTGTGGAGCTGGCATTGGAGCAGGTGCGAATCCACCGCGTGGTGCGAATCCGCCACCATTCGGACGTGGACCGCCAAAGCCCGGACGATTGCCGCCCTGACCACCGAATCCAGGTCGATTGCCAAATCCCGGACGTCCCTGACCACCCTGACCATTATAGCCGCCACGGTTGAATCCGCCCTGACCGCCATTTCGGTTAAAGCCGCCAGTTCCACCGTTTCGGTTGAATCCACCCTGACGGTTATTGTCGCGCTCGCGATTCTGATACCCCTCACGAGCCTGTGCACCTGTGAAACCACCGCTTCGGCCACCGTTCTGACCGTAGCCACCACGATTACCATTGTAGCCGTTTCGGTCACGGTTGTAGCCGCCCTGTCGTTTGTCCGAAAGATTTCCGGCCTTTACGTTCGGGCGAGCAGAATTGAGTTCAAAAGATTTTGCAGGACGAGCAGCTTCTGTTTTAGCTGGTTCGACACGAGGCTTTTCCTGCTGTTCAGAAGGTTTTTGAGCAGGGGAAGGAGCCGGAGTCGGTTTTTTGACGACAACATGGACGCCATTTTTTGCCCGCTCTTCTGAGTTTGAGTCTGGTTTGCCCTCAGCACCAGCATTCGGTGAAGGATTCTTCTTTTTAATGACAATTTTCTTTTTTGTCGGTGCTGAAGAAGATTCGCTCTTTGAATTTTCTGCTGCAGCCTCAGGCTTCTTTTTTCTTAAAACAAATTCTGGTTTTTTTTCAGCTTCTTCCGCCATATTTCTCTATAAACCTCTTATTCCTCGTCCTCTTCAAATTCGAATTCAACGCCGCACGATGGACAACGTGTCATGTCAAGCGTGATTTTTGCACCGCACTCTGGGCAGAAGTATTCTTCTTCCTCTTCGGCAGTATTTTCTTCTGATGGAGCAGCTTCAGAATTTTCTTCTTCCTCTTCTTCGACAAATTCTACCGTGTTATGAACGATCTTGCTTACTTCCTCAAGTTCTTCTGCTGAAACACCTTCAAGACCATTCAACTCACCATTTTCGTATGCAACGGCGAATTTCTCAATATCCTCATAGCCAGCTTCTTTGAGTTTGGCAGCGACTTCCTGATTGACTCCCGGAAGATCTGCGATAACTGAAATTTCTTCTGGCTCAACCTGTGCAGCAGGCGCATTATTGAACAATTCCTGAGCACGGCGGGTTGTAATCTCTGTAAGATCCATCTCTGCAGCCTGCTCTTCTGTCTTAACGTCAATGCTCCAGTCACACAATCGGTTTGCAAGACGAACATTCTGACCGTTTTTACCGATTGCAACAGAGAACTGCTCGTCATTAACGATTGCAAGGGCTGTCTTTTTCTCATCATCGAGGATAACTACACGGTTAACCTCTGCCGGAGAAAGCGCATTCTTAATAAATACGACAGGATCGTCTGAATAGCGAAGAACGTCAATCTTCTCACCTTCAAGCTCACGGATAACGTTCTGGATTCGCATACCTTTTGGACCTACACATGAACCAACCGGATCGACATCTTCTTTTGTAGTCGAAACAGCAATCTTTGTGCGGTAGCCTGCATCGCGAACAATTTTTTTGATTTCGACAGTTTTGTCCTGAATTTCAGGAACCTCAAGCTCCAGAATAGACTGAACGAATTTTGGATCTGAACGGCTCAAAACGAGCTGCAAGCCAGATGAAATTCTCTTCAAATCTACGATGAAAGCCTTGATTCGGTCATTTTTATTGTAAACTTCACGTGGAGACTGATATTTTTTTGGCAAAACACCTTCGACCTTTCCCAAGTCAACGTAGATATTGCCATTGTACTCACGCTGGAAATAACCGATGATGATTTCACCAACCTTGTCTTTGTATTCGTTATAAAGTTTGTCTTTGAATGACTCGTTTAAGCCTTTGTGTGTTTCCTGTTTACCTACAGACACTGCCGAACGGTCAAATGTTTTTGGATCTACAACGATATCAATTTCATCACCAAGCTCACACTCTGGAGAAAGCTTGAGTGCGTCTTCAAGCTCAATTTCTGTAACCGGGTCATACACGCCGTCAACGATTGTTTTTCGAGAAGCGACGGTAACATCTGACATATCATCAGCGAAAGTAACGATACAGTTATCAGCAGTACCAAAAGTACGCTTGTAAGCTGCACGCAAAGTGTTCTCAATAGTCTGTTTGACTGAATCCAATGAAAAACCTTTTTCTTGAGTCAGTTCACGGATTGCATCTGCCATCTCTGACATATCGAGCCTCCTACTACAAATGAATAAATTTTGCTTTTGCTATATTATCAAAAGAAATGACCTTTGATTCCAAAGTGCCGTCTTCTTTTGTTTCTTCCAATGTAAGTGATTTTGTATCAGCTGCCTTTAATACACCGCCGACCCAATCCGTAACAGTTTTGTCGTAAACACGGATTTCTCGTCCGACAAAAAGCGGGAACTCAGCAGCATTACGAATATTGCGCTCCATGCCAGGAGAAGTAAGTTCCATATATGTGTTGTCGGTTCCGAGCATTTCTTCGAGAGCCGGAAGCAAGACTTTATGCACTCGCGAACAGTCATTCACACCGATATTTACGCTTGAATCAGCACCAGTAATCGTTGCAAGAATCTGAGTGACTCCGTTCTGCGGGGAAATCTTAAGTTCAACAAGATGGAAACCAAGCTCACTCACGATTTTTTCACATTCTGTATAATGAGGATAAGAATCCAACGCGATATAATCCATGAGTGCCTCCTTGCACGAACCTGTAAACCTAAATAAAAATGGACTCGTTTTTGCGAGTCCATTAAAATATTTCTATTAAAATGTTAAGATTATTCTAACGCCAAAAGTAAATCTTGTCAACTGTCAGATTTATTTTCCGACTTCTTCAGTCTGACCAAATTCACAAATCGCATCATTTATAGTTGCATGTTCAAGAATTTCAAGATTCTTATGCACTTTTCTGTAAACACGAATTTCCCCCTTTCCAGTTCCTCCAAGAACTTTCAAAAGGCAGCGTTTTCCTTGAGGCATTTCGTAGTCACGGACGAACATTTCCTTTCCGTTACAGTAGATGTCAATATCAATAACGTATTTTCCTTTATGAATGCTCACGCTCCAATGTACACGCTCCCCCTCGAGATTGTCACTGATTTGAGAGCAATCATGAATTATCACGTCTTTTTTGAAGATTTTACGATTCTCAACGCAATATGTTTCGCCTTCAAGCTCAACAATTGAACACAATTTCCCGCTAAATTCACCTTCAAGGGCAAAACAAGAATTAATCATCTGCCGGCCAGAAATTATGCTTGTAATATTTGATGAAGAAATATGGAAATATGGGGAATTTAATCGCCCGCCCCAGCTTTTATCAATATAACCGTTTGAAGATTTTGGAAGAACAACAAATTCCTGATTATCCACATGAAGTGAACCTGAGAACAAAGTTTTTAAGCCGATTGGAATCCACACATAATTTTTGCGGTTATATAACGGAGGATTTTCGATAGCCCGCTCAAATTTCAAATCCCAGTCCATAGAGCCGGCGTTACAAAGAAGCTCCGGTTTGACACGCAAATCCTGTGCAGTAACAAGTATTGAACCAGAAAGACCTTTCGAGCTGAACAGACAATCCCCGACCTTGAAATTTTCAGTATTTTTTACATAAGCGAATTGAGAAGAAGCATAAAACTTATTCATCTGCTTGCCATCTTCACCATAGATTCCTGCTTTTACAAGTACATAAGACGGCTTGACGTCAATCTCATCATTGGCATGTGCAGCAGATTCTGTTCCTGCAAGGGCATATTGCAAGTCAGCTTCAGATATGGCGAGCCTTGACTTTTGGCTGATTACAGCAACTTTGGGAGAAATAGCAGGATTTACGATGTATAATTCAATAAAAAATTTTCTCTCGCGGCCATTCAGTTTGCTCATAGCCGTAAAGACATAACGCCATCGTTCAAAGCCTTCCTGCCGTAATTTTCCACGGAGTATATATTGGTCGAAATGCTTATTAATTTTTGACTTTGCCATATTCTGCCCACCATCATCAGTTTAATATGATTTTAAACTGATTATCTTCTTTCATTCTCGACAATTTAAATAATGAACTTTAGCAGGCAGCCAAAATCTTTTCATTTATTTATCGGAGAAATTTATTGAGTGTTGTGTCAATATCTTCCTTTTCAAGTGGAAAATTTTCATCAAGATAAGAAAGACACTCCATGCCGGCTGTCTGAACATGCTCAAACCAGATTCGATAAAGTTCAGGCTCCAAATCCTCGCTTGGAAGTGGTGCGCCCTGAATATCAGAAACTAACTGACGCATCATTTTTATACACTTTTCAAATTTTTCATTTCTCATTTTATGCTCCTCACTTTTATTTATAATTATCTTAATCTTCGCTTAAAATTATAGCAACAATGCAATGATTTTTCCACCAAAATCGTTTTCAGAAATCATTTTTTTTCCACAAATAATGGATTTTTTCTTTAAATTTTTCAATTTTTCATCGGAAAGACCAGAATAAAGCCTTTTAAATGCATTTTTTAGGTCAGAAGCCGATGTATTCAAGATACCAAGAATTTTTCGTTCGCGGTCTTCGTCCGTTATTCCGTAGAGCAGCCTTGTAAGCGCAGAAGAACCACGGCCTTTCGGAGACTGAGGCTGAATGAAATGACTGTAGCAGCCCATTACGGCACAAGTAACATCCTCGTCAGAAAAATCATAGTCACAGGCTTCTTTTATACAGTTCTCAAAAACATCGCAGGAATCAAAAGCCGAAGGATCCCGGTAAGTCGCAAAAGCCAAAAGCCCCGACATCGGCTCGGCATTGCAGAAAGCTCCGTAAGCACCGCCAATAGTACGGATCTTTTCCCAGAGAAGATTATTAGAAAGCCAGTGAGTGCAAACTTCCTCAGAATAGCTGTTCTTGTCCTCATAACGTGAAGCAGGAATACATTCAGCCGCGTATCCGACCTGCGAAGAAGTGACAAAAGCCTCGGCATTTGAGACTTTGCCTTCTGTTCCGTCGATTTCTGTGAGCGCGAAGAAATCAGAGTCCTCGCATTCATTTGGATTTTGCGGAGCACGAAGCTTAAGCTCACAAGCAAAATCCGGCAAAACCTGAGCAAGTTTTTTGAACGCAGATTCTTCTGCCGTAGCATGAATGATTGCACCGCCCTCTTTGACCAACTGGAAAATACGTCTGAATTCTTTTACTGTCGCAGAAACCGGTGAATCGGCAAGTTTTTTTAATGTGAGATACTGAGAAATACCGTTCCAGATTTCATCCACAGCGGTCTTACGAGAATTTTTGCAAAGGATTCTGGTTGAGACAAATACATGACCGTCAGGAATAACCGAAGATTCAAAATCATTCCGGCTCTCATTAAGAATATCCTGGATTCGCTTTTCGTCAGAAAAATCCGTCTCGGAAATGCAGCCTTTAAGCAAATTCAGGGCATTTTCAGTCTGCTCCTCAAGCATGGACATCCTGAAAATCACCCAGTCACGTTTTATCCAATTGTATTTTTCGGAAAGTTTTCTGGCATTCTCTGTGTTTGGGCCTTCCATTGTAAGAAGATTCACTCCGATTCCGCCAGTATGAAGGGCTGTTTCTTCCGCACTTTTCGCCCAGTCAAGCTTTCCCCAGCCACATTCCGTCACGCAGTCAGCAAAAGCCGGCAAAAGAGGATAATCAGAAGGAGCAAGAACATCAGCAGGGAATCCGACATCGAAATAAATAATTCCGTTCGTATTCTCAATATTTTTAAGGAATGGAATTTCAGAACCGTCACAACCAGGCAAAGATTCTACCACAATATTAGAGCGGTTCATCATCGGTTTTCCGTCAGTGATAAAATCTTCCGGGCGCAAATGAGGCAGGCACGAGGCATCATCCTCAATCTGCTGGAACGCATGAAGAGCTTCGGTCTCGTCTTTAATCTGCTGCACAGATTTATGCTTTAAAAGCTCGGAGACTCGTTCTTTTTCGGCAGCTTCACGTTTTTCGACATAATTTTTTGACGGAGTTACCACAACAAGAGAGCGGGCTTTGTTTTCAAGAAGGAGATTTCTTAACAAATCAGGAATATAAGATGGCTCTGTCTCGATTTTTTTGCGAATCTGCTCAAGATGCGAGCGCAGGCGAATCTGATTTTCAAGCCCCTCACCATAAAGCCAGCCATAAATCGGGCGTGCCATCAAAGAAATTGCAAAAGGTCCGTGACCGCGTTTAATCTCACGGTGAGAAAATTCCAAAGTCGTAAGAGTCGCCTCAATATCCTTTTGGGAAATTCCGTTCTCCAAAAGATTTTTCAGCGTATCGATAACAAGGCTCTCAACCTTCTTCTCGTTGCCCTTTTTTACTCCCCGAAGCCCGATTGTCAAAATCGTTGAATAGATTGAACCGAAAAGTCCGTTCTGCGGTGCAAGATCCTCGCCCAGCCCGCTTTCGATCAAAGCTTTTTGAAGAGGAGAGCCGTCATGATTGCACAAAATTCCTGTGAGCACAACTTTTTCGGTTGCAGAAAGTGCATTTTCACAACGCCCCACACGCCAATTCACAAGGACAGTATTGCTTTCTTCACCGTCTCCGCTTGGACCTTCCGCATACAATTCAATTGGATTGCTAATTTTTTGGGGCGCAACAAGCTTGATAAAATCGTCGATACGCTTTTTTCGCGCAGATTCCGAAACATCAATATCCGGGAATTTTTTTTCGAGCCGTGTAAGAAAATTCTCCTGCAAGAAATCAAGCTGCTCCACAGTCGGAATATTTCCGTTCAAAAAGACAAAGCAGTTGTCCGGCCGATACCATGTTTTGTGGAAATTCAAGAATTCCTCGTAAGTTACAGAAGGGATTTCCAGCGGATCGCCACCAGAATCTTTTTCATAAATAGTGCCTTTCAGCAAGCTTGAAAGAGAAATGTCGGCCGCCACGGACTCAAAAGAAGAATAACTGCCCTTCATTTCATTGTAAACGACACCCTGGATCGAAGGATTTCCGTTTTCGTCAATTTCGAGGCGATGAGCTTCCTGCATGAAAATTTCTTTGTTGAGCCGCGGGAAGAAAACAGCGTCACCGTAAACCGACATGAGATTAAAATAATCAGCCTTTGCAATCGAACTTGCCGGATAAACAGTTTTGTCAGAATAAGTCATTGCATTGAGGTAAGTTTTTACGCTCTGATTTGACATGATGACAAAAGGATCTTTGAGCGGATATTTTTCGGAACCACAAAGAACCGAATGTTCGATTATATGGGCAAGCCCGTTTGCCTTGGTGTTGGGCGTACGGAATGCAAAAGCAAAAAGATTTTCCGGATCATCATTTAAAAGATGAAAAACTTCAAGCCCGGTCTTTGTGTGGCGCAGATGGAATGCCGTGGAATGATAATCAGGAAGCTCAAAAACATTTAAAACGATAAAAGATTTATAAGAATCACCTTTTTTCAGAAGCTCAGACATAAAGTTCATCATCCCTGCCTTTTATATACAAATTTCCTTCTTCATAAGCACGCCTGAGCGTAGAAAAGAATTGCGAAGTGGCCTTCTCACAGTCACTTTTTCGCATTGGATATAAGAATTTCTCTGTTTCAAGAATTGATTTTCTTCGGTTTTCAGATACGTTGTCCAGGATTTTAGCACGAAAATCTTCTGCTTTTGATGCGATGAGATACGCGATTTCTTCCTCATCCATGTCACGCAATTTGTCCTGAATAAAACGGTCGTCAGCGTTGATAATATCTTCGGTCGTAAAGAGCCGTTCACGCAAATCCTCACCAAGCGCAGAATCAGCTTCTGCAAGATTCGCGAGGATTCCTTCTTCGGCTTCTGGTGACATCCGTTTAAGGATTTGAGCCAGAATATTCTTGCCGTCGATTGAATCAGATTTTGATGTCGCAAGATGATTCATTTTTTCTTGCAAGGCCTTGTCCACGCGCTGAACAATCTCAGGAGAAATTTTTGTGAGTTTCGCAAGCCTCATCACGACATCTTTTTTGTCCTCCGTCTCCATACCATTGATAACCTGAGCAGAGACTTTTGGATTCAAATAAGAAAGAACCAAAGCTTTTACCGCATTTGACTCATCTTTTAATAGAAATGACACACGCTCACTGTCTGCCTCAGCAAGATATTCAAAAGGCTTGCCAGAGATTTGACTCGCTGTCTTTTCAAGGATTACGCCTGCTTTGTGTGTACCGAAAGCCTTTTCCAGAATTGTGCGGGCAGTGTCGATTCCACCCTCTTCACGGGCCTGCTTTACCAAGCCCTGAAATTCTTCAAGAATTTCTTTTGCTTCATCCGGCTCCACGTAACGGATTGATGCGATTTCAGGAATAATTTTCTCTGTCTGCTCATCAGTAAGATGCGGAAGAATCTTTGCCGCTTCATCCACACCAATCAGCATGAGGAATTTTGCTACACGGCGGTAAATATTTTCTTTGCCGTCCTTTTCACGTGGCTGCTCAGGGACCTTGATCAATCCGCCGGAAGTAAGAGCTTTGGCGGCTATACGGGCAGATTCATTTCCTTGAAAATCTTTGTCACTCAAATGAGGGAAAAAGCGCTTGTCAAAGATTTCATTCATAGATTTATGATGGCCGCTCTCAGCTGCCTTTTTATTCTCAGAAGAAGAAGAGGATTTATAAAATCCTTGATTTTCATTTTCTTTTTTTGTTGATGAAATTTTCTCAAAAATTGGAGTAAAGACTTTTTTATCGGAATTATTTTCGGAAGATTCAGATTTTGCCGTGGTTTTATAGGCATTGATTCCAAAATTACTAAGATTCATAAAATGATTATAACATCTTTCGTTACAAATTAGAATAAAAAATAATAAAAATTAACTCACAAAAGAATCTAAGCAATCAATAAAATCAAAAAGACACAAAAAAACCCGCCGAAAAAATCAGCGGGCATTCACAGAAAGACTGTGCTATCAACGACTACCAGTCATCGTTCATGTCGTCTTCGTCGCGGTTCTCAAGATCATAAAGATCTGTTACAGCACGAAGGTCATCGAGGTACATATAGTATGTGCCGCGAGCGAGCATTGGGTTACAGTCAACACGGAAACCAACAATGCGAAGACCTGGTTTTACACCATGATATGCAGAAGACTGGATAATTCCATGCTCTCCATCCGGAGTTGGTGGAACTGCTACAGACATCTTTTTCCAACCTGAGAAACCAAGTGAACCAAGGTAAAGCTCGAAGTTGTTACCATTGTAGTCCTGAACGAGGACATACATCTCATGATTCATGTTTCGGCCAGCAACCCACAAAGAAATTGTCTTTGTAACACCCTCGATTGGGATTGGGCGAGCTGATTTGATAAAGAATGAGTTTACACCACGATGGAAGAACTCAACTTTGATACCGAGAACTTTTGAGTCCTCAGCCTCTTCTTCGCCTTTGAGCGGCTCTTTTGCAAGAGGGTTTCCTTCAAAAAGACGAGCATTAATTACACCGTTATCCGGAGAAATATGAGCGTTCCAGCTGCCTTCCAACTCATAGCGGTCAACTGATACCTCACGGAGAGCCTGACGAGCAGAATCATTACCCATTACTGTTGGATCTGGTGAAGCAAGGCTCTCATTGTCGTTCTGACGATTGTTATCCTGTGCAAAAACTGCTGCAGAAAGTGCCAATGCGATGGCTACTGTAAGTAACTTTTTCATTATTTAGCTTCTCCTTGTGATGATGTGCTTGAGCTTCCGCTTGAGCCAGAATCACCGAAATCAACGTTCTTGAGCTCATATCCGTCGAATACATTGCTCAAAGCATTTGTAGAGAACTTGAGCTGATCGAAGAAGATATTGAAATCATCAACATATTCATCAGGATCGGTGCGAACTCGGAATCCAACAAATGTCATTGTTGTAGGACCTGAACGCAAGCGTGAATGCTGTCGAACATGAGAAGGGATTGGAACGATTACATTTCGCCATCCGTTGAAAGCAAGGTTGCCGGCAGGGAGTGTATAAACACGACCGTCTGCATCGCGGATCAAAATATCAATGAAATAAAGATAGTTTGCGCCCCAAACCCAGAAATCAACCTGAGTAACTGTACCAACGAAAGGAATCTCATATGGTTTTCCTTCGTTCTCCGGGTAAACCTCAAACCAGTTCTCACCCTTGCGAAGATAGCTTGTTTTGACACCGAGGACTTTTGGCTGATCACCTTCTTTGTTGAACAATTTGAGTGAGTTCGGCTGACCATCGAAATATTCAAGCTTTGGGAACCCCTTTTCTTTATCAATGTAGTGGCTCGCCTGAACTGCCCATGTCCAGTTGTGAGACTCAGTGCTGTTGACCGATTTTCCAGGTACCTGATAATCTTGAGAACCTACGTTATCAAAATTATCAATGATTCTTGTTTCTACGGCCTTTGAGCTAGGTTGTGCAACTGCCGGAACTGTCAAGGCAAGCATGAATGCAAAACCAGTAAAGACTACTACGCCCTTTTTCATTCAAAAACTCCTTTTTATTTATTCGTGCGTTCTTTTGTGAAAGACACCCATATCTTGAATATCGGCATAACTTTCGAAAACCCACACAAAATCATTTGTAATTATATTTCTAACACACATCTTTGTCAAACAATTTGAAAGACTATTTTTAATTTTTTCTATTTCTAAAACTTTTTATATAGAAAAAAATATTTTTTAGACAAAAGCGTCATGTTCTTGATTTTCTCGCGTTTTAAACATATTATATGCCATACAGTTTGTAATAAATCCATTGGATTTTAGGAGTTTTTATGACTAGCTACAAAGAACTTGGCTTGGTGAACACAAAAGATATGTTCGCAAAAGCAATGAAAGGCGGATATGCTATCCCAGCATTCAATTTCAACAACATGGAGCAGATGCAGGCTATCATCATGGCTTGTGTTGAGGTTAAATCACCTGTAATCTTGCAGGTTTCAAAAGGCGCTCGCGCTTATGCAAACGCTAACATTCTTCGCAACATGGCTCGCGGTGCTGTTGAGTACGCTCATGAGCTTGGATGCGATATTCCAATCGTTCTTCACCTTGATCACGGCCCTAACTTTGAAGTTGCTAAAGACTGTATCGACAACGGTTTCTCTTCAGTAATGATCGACGGTTCAGCACTTCCCTACGATGAGAACGTAGCTCTTACAAAGAAAGTTGTAGAATATGCTCACGCTCACGACGTAACAGTCGAGGCAGAGCTTGGCGTTCTCGGTGGCGTTGAGGATGACGTTGCTGCAGAAGAGTCAAAATATACAAAACCAGAGGAAGTTATCGACTTCACTTCAAAAACAGGTTGTGACTCACTCGCAATCTCTATCGGAACTTCACACGGACGATGCAAATTCACTCCAGAGCAGTGTACACGCACTCCGGACGGTGTTCTTATTCCACCACCATTGGCATTCGATGTTCTCGAAGCAATCGAGAAGAAGCTCCCGGGCTTCCCAATCGTACTCCACGGATCTTCTTCAGTTCCAGTAGAATACGTAAAAATCATCGAACAGTACGGCGGAAAAATCCCTGACTCAGTAGGTATCCCAGAAGAGCAGCTCCGCAAGGCAGCTAAATCTGCAGTATGCAAAATCAACATCGACTCAGACGGCCGCTTGGCTATGACAGCAGCTATCCGCCGACACTTTGTTGAGCACCCAGGCGACTTCGACCCACGCCAGTACCTCACACCAGCTCGCGAAGAGCTCAAAAAGATGTACATGCACAAGTGTGTTGACGTTCTCGGTTCAGCAGGACACGCTTTGGACTAGTAAGCAGTTAGCAATGAGGAGCTAACAGTTTTTCGGGACTTTGGTCGCTTCGCTTCCTCGTCCCGATTCTAAAAAACAACTTCTTATTACTAATGAAAATCCCCCGATTTGCGAGTGAATCTTTTGCAAATCGGGGGATTTTTGTTTATGAGGAGCGGTCAACTGCTCACTGCTAACCGCTACCAGCTAATTCCTAATTTTAGTTATCCCAGCTCATCATCTGGTCGTCGATTGGCTTTCCAGGGATTGCCATCGGGAGAATCATTTCGTCGATGTCAACGATTGAGTCTACGATA
>CACZYY010000042.1 GCA_902785455.1 uncultured Spirochaetaceae bacterium | reverse complement strand
CTCTATGGCTCACAAGATTGGTGGTGAGTTCCACGTTCCACACGGACGTGCAAACGCTATCCTCTTGCCATTCACAATCCGTTACAATGGTACACAGCCAGACAAGCTCTCAACATGGCCAAAATACAACTACTTCAAGGCTGCTGAGCGATACTGCGAGCTTGCTCGTATGCTCGGTCTCCCAGCAAAAACAATTGAAGAGGGCGTAGAGTCTTATGCTAAGGCTTGTGGTGAGCTCGGTATGCGCTTGGGCATCGTCATGAACTTCAAGGGACAGGGCTTGGATGAAAAAGAGTATCTCGCTAACGTTGAGAAACTCGCTTACCTCGCTTACGAGGATCAGTGTTCTCCAGTTAACCCACGTGTTCCACTCGTTGAGGACATGAAGAAGATTCTTACAGACGCTTACTATACAGAAGAGTTTGTCGAAAAACAGTAAACTGTTTTTCTTACAAGAACGGCTTTGCCGTTCTTGGTTGCAAAGAACTAAGTTGAGTTTTTATAAACCCACTAGATAAACAAAAAGCCACATGGAGTTTTCTCTGTGTGGCTTTTTTTGTCAGATTTCGAACCAATCAAGGAAATCATGAATTTTCTGAATTTTCCAGGGCTGTGTGCCGCAGTTCAACCTTGATACCTTTGAAAGTTTTTCCTAAAAAATCTGCCATTCTTTCTGCAGAATAAACGCTTCTGTGATGACCACCAGTACAACCGAAACAAACTTCAAGATGATTGTAATTTTTTCCAGGATATTCCTTTATTGACATTGAGACTAGCTTTTCTGCCAAGTCCAAAAAATCTGCAACCTGCGGCTTTGATGAAAGAAATTCCGCGACATCCTTGTCCTTGCCTGTATGCGGGCGTAATTTTTCGTCATCATACGGATTTGGGAGTGCGCGGCAATCAAAAACGAATCCTCCTCCGTGGCCACTTTCATCATGTGGAAAACCTTTTTTATACGAAAAGCTTTTGACAGTGACTGTCAAATTTTTGTCATCTTCATTGTGATTTAAAATTTGGTTGTTTTTCATAACATTCAAAGTTTTATTCATAAAAAAAGATTAGTCAATGATAATTACATTTATCAAGGCATTGTAACAGACTGATTTTGTGATAAATTGCTCTGTCCTGTGTTTTTCATAGATTTCATTTTCAATTTTTTTGTTTTCAGTTTATAATAAATTCATGACTCCGAACCAATTTGAGATTTTTTCTGATTTTCGTGATGAATTTTGTACATATTGTATGAAGATGAATAAGGCTTACGGGGATTTGCTTAAGCCGTTGCAGATTGCGGCCTCTGCTGATGATACGCCTGATTATCCGGTTGAAACTCCGGTTGTTTATAATTCTGCTCTTGATGAAATTACAGAAAAATCTGATATTCGTATGATTGTGATTGGGGACAACCCTGGCAAAGACGAGCAGTTGGATAAGAATAAAAAATATCTCGTTGGTCAAAGTGGTAAACTTGCGGCAGGATTCTTTGAGAAAAACGCTGAATTTAACACTGATTTCCGAAAAAATGTCATAATTCTTAATAAAACGCCTGTTCATACTGCAAAAACGACTCATCTTAAATATCTTTTGAAAAAGGGTGGCAACGATGTCCGCACTCTTATTTTGGAAAGTCAGATTTTCATGGCAGAAAAAACGGCTATGCTTCATCAGGCCCTGTGCAATAATGCCGGTGAGGATGGAATTAAACCTGAACTTTGGCTTGTCGGTTATGCCGAGTTAAAGGATAAGGGGCTTTTTCTGGGTTACAAAAAGGAACTTTCCGAAGATTATGATAAAACAGAAGAATTCTGGAACAGGGTATATGTCTTCCAGCACTTTTCAATGAATCGATTTTCCATTGATTTAAAAACTTTTATGTCTAAGCATGGCGGTTTGGGAATTGTTGATGCCGCTCATGAGCTGGGGACTCTTCATAAAAAAGAGATTTTTGAATAGGAGGGGAGAGGTCTCTCCCCTGTGCCGCATTTCATTGCGTCACACCCCACTCTGCGGGGATACCCCGCAACGCCCCGCTTTTTGCATATCACTTGCATATTTTTTCACGAAACGCTAATATTACTGCATAAATATTCATTTTTGTTGCAAAATTTTGCATACGGAGCGTTTTATGGCAAAAGATAAAGTTATTCTTGCTTATTCAGGCGGTTTGGACACAACGGTTATCATTCCGTGGCTCAAAGAAAATTATGATTATGACGTTATCGCTGTTTGTATCGATGTTGGTCAGGGCGATGACTGGGAACTTATCAAAGGTCGTGCTGTTAAGACTGGTGCTAGTGCCTGCTATGTTGTAGACGCTCGTCAGGAATATATCGAAGAATACATCTGGCCTGCACTCAAAGCAAACTGCAAATACGAGGATCAGTATCTTTTGGGCACTTCTACAGCCCGCCCTCTTATCGGAAAAATCCTTGTTGAGTACGCTCGTCAGGAAGGTGCCGTTGCAATCTGTCACGGTGCTACAGGAAAGGGCAACGACCAGATTCGTTTTGAGCTTGCAATCAAAGCTTTCGCTCCGGACTTGCGTGTAATCGCAGCCTGGCGTGATCCAAAATGGGACATGGACAGCCGCGACGCAGAGATTAAATTCCTTGAAGACCGCGGGCTTGAAGTTCCAATGAAAAAAGATCAGTCTTATTCTCGCGACGAGAACATCTGGCACATCTCTCACGAGGGCTTGGAGCTTGAGAAGACTGAGAACGAGCCAAACTACAAGCACATGCTCAAAAACACTGTTTGTCCTGAGGATGCTCCAGAGGCTGGCGAATATGTTAAAATCGAATTCGAAAAAGGTATCCCGGTCAGTGTAAACGGCAAAAAAATGAACGGCCTTGAGCTTATGACAGAGCTTAACAAAATCGGCGGGCGAAACGGCGTTGGTCTTGTTGACATCTGTGAGAACCGCTGCGTCGGCATGAAATCTCGCGGCGTTTACGAGACACCGGGCGGAGCAATCTTGTATGCGGCTCACGAGATGATTGAGCACCTCTGTCTTGACCGCGATACATATCACTTCAAGCAGCAGGTTTCTTTGCGCATGAGCGAGCTCATTTACGACGGAAAATGGTTTACCACTTTAATGGACGCCTGCATGGCATTCGTTGACAAAACTCAGGAAACTTGTACTGGTTGGGTTAACCTCAAATTGTACAAAGGCTCAATCCGTGGTGCCGGCTCATACTCAAAATACAGCCTCTACAATGAGAGCATCGCTTCATTCACAACTGGTGACTTGTACGATCATCACGACGCACAGGGCTTCATCACATTGTTCGGCTTGCCACTCAAAGTCCGCGCAATGATGGAGCAGCAGGTTGGTGAAGGTCAGGCTGTAAAAGAAAGCAAGAACCTCAAAAAACGCCCGACGGAGTAACTGAAACAAAAATTACCTCCTGTAATTTTTGTTTCTACGAGAATATTCTGTTCACCTTGCGGCAAACACGGCAAATATCGTTGACTTTGCCGCTTGAATATTCTCTCTTTGCTTTGCGCCGCATCCATGCGGGCGAGTGTTTTCAGAAAAATCTCTCTAGGCTTTTCCCCCCGCGTCCGTGCGGGGATTTTTTTTATTGTCTCTGATTAGTTTTCAGTTTGTGCTTTTTTTATCACTTTTTTGTTCTAAATCCATTAGAAAATTCTTAAAATTTTATTTCTTTCTATAAAAAATTGTGTTAAAATATAATTAAAATTAATGAGAACTCTGTTTATTATTTTAATGGGCACTACGCTTGCGTTTTTCCCGATTGGTGTAAAGAAACTGCTTTTTAGAAAAGATTCTCTTTCGAAAAGGATGCTTTTTGTTCTTATTCCGGCATCTTTTGCGCTCATATCTCATTGTGTTTTGCTTTTTGTTTCCAACGAAATTGCGGCTTATGTTCTGTTTTCTTTTTACTTTGCGTTTTCAAATTGGATAGCTGTAGCTGTTTTTTCTTTTTGTACATGCTACACAAACAGTGAATTCAATAGCAAAGTCCTCAAATTTTTAATCATTCCGGTCAGTATCATAGATACTCTGGCACTGATTGCCAATACTTTTAGTCATTTCTTTTTTAGTCTTCACAAAATTGTATATGGCTCGTTTGAATTTTTCCGTTATTCCTTCTCTGATTTGCTTACTGTCCATTTTGTTTTAAGTTATGGGCTTTTTATCTATTGTTTTATCATTATCCTTAAAAAGTTTTTAAAAGAGCCGCCCACTTTAAGAATAAAATACTATTCTTTTCTTATTTATCTGGCACTGATAACATTCACTAATGTCTTGTATATTTGTATTGGCACTCCTTATAATTTTTCTATTATTGTCTATGCTTTCTGTTTTATCAGCTCTTATAATGTTCTCAACAAGGCTGTGCCGAACCTCTTGATTCAGCAGACTCTCGGAATAATTGCCGATGAGTTAAAAAATGGAATCGTTTTGCTTGATAATGACGGAAGATGTATTTATGTGAATGCCTTCGTAAAGCAGAATTTTGAATGTGGCAGTGACGAAATCCTTGATAACGAAGTTTTTGAGGATTATTTTCAGCAGCGAAAATCAAGAGAGCCTGAGTCGATGGATTCTTTTGCTTGCGAGGTTGAGTACCAGTCAGAGCGAAAGCGTCTTTCTTTGAATATTACTGATTACATAATAAAAGACGGTGAATCGATTGTCGGGCGGTATTATTTGATTGAGGATGTCACCGCAATTAAGAATCAGGCATATGAAGAAAAACTTTTGCGCACGAGGGATCCTCTCACAGAACTTTACAATAAGGAATATTTTTTTGAGAAGGTTGCGCACAGGTTAAAGTATGACCGTTTCACAAAATATTACCTCATCGTTTCTGATATTGTTAATTTCAAGCTGGTTAATGATTTGCACGGAAAACCGTTTGGAGACACAATCTTGAGGCGGAGTGCTGATGCTATCCGAAAATATTCTGCCCGCGATGTCATTTACGGTCGTCTTTATAATGATCACTTTATCATGCTCGTTCCAAAGAGGCGTTTTGATGAAGAGGTTTACGCTCAGGCATTCAAGAATGACATGTCTTATCTGCAGAATTTTTCGTACAATCTGATTATCCACATGGGATTGTATGAGATTGATGATTTGACTTTGCCTGTTTCTGTTATGTGTGACAGGGCTTTCCTTGCATTACGCTCAATCAAAAATGATTATAAAACAGGTTTTGCTTATTATGATGATCATTTGCGTCAGGAAGTTTTAAAAATGCAGATGCTCATGAATGAACTTCCAGTTGCACTAAAAGCAAATCAACTCAAAATGTATCTTCAGCCTCAAGTAACAAAAAATGGAATTCTTGTTGGGGCCGAAGCTCTTGTTCGCTGGCATCATCCTTCGCGTGGAATTATTCCGCCTGGCGAGTTCATTGAAATTATCGAGAAAATCAATATAATTTCTGATGTTGACCGTTATATTTGGGAATGTGCTTGCGCAAAACTTGCTGAATGGAAACGAGCCGGCAAAACGAATCTTACTATTTCGGTAAATATTTCCGCCAGAGATTTCTTCACTATGAATTTGCTGGAGACTCTTGTTGGTCTTATCAAAAAATATGAGATTTCGCCAAAGAGTTTAAATCTTGAGATTACAGAAACCGCCGTTATTTATGATGTTGAAAATCAGCTTAATGTTTTGGACAAGCTAAGGGCACTGGGATTTGTCGTCGAAATGGACGATTTTGGAAGCGGATATTCTAGTCTGAATATGCTGAAAGATATTTCTGTCGATGTGCTTAAAATTGACATGGCTTTCCTTCAGAAATCAAAAGATGATGTGAAAAGTCACAAAATTCTTGAAAAAATCATTATCCTTGCAAAAGAATTGGGAATGAAAGTTCTTACGGAAGGTGTGGAAAGTGGCAATCAGATTGATTTCCTTTCGGCTGCTGGATGTGACTTGTTCCAGGGATATTATTTTTCAAAACCTGTTCCTGTTAATGAATTTGAGGAAAAATATTTTAGATAAGGTAAAAATATGAAAACTACAGAAAATACAGAAGAACTCAGTTCAAAAGATTTAGAGGGTGCACTTCGCGAAATGTGCAAGCTTCTTTCAAAAAACAGTGATGCTGATTTTATTTATGAATTTTTCGGCTGTCTCTTTACGCCTGCAGAAATGAATGACTTTGCAAAACGCTGGCTTTTAGTCCGCGAAATTGACAAAGGCACGACTCAACGGGATATTGCCAAAAAATTCCATATTTCTCTTTGCAAAATCACGCGCGGTTCCAGGGAGCTTAAGAAAGAAGATTCCGCTTTCCGAAAATTGCTTGATTACGCAGACAGCATATAATGTGCTTGTCCTGCTGTGGTTATCAGGGCAAACGCATTATAAAATATTCCCTGTTAAAAATGGCTTCCAGTCGTGAAACCGTCTTGTCGAAATCGCATGCTAGCATGCTACACGCGTTTTGTGCTTGTAACTATATACGTTAGCCGCTCACGCGGCAGCACAAAACGAGTGTTTTCGCAAGCCGTTTCGCTTCTTTGCGCCATTTTCAATATAAAATCGGTTATAATGTGCTTGTCCTGCTGTGGTTATATATTTTTATTGAAGAAAACGCTCTAATTCAATATAATAGCCTCATAATTTTTTTAGGGGTTGTTGTTTTATGCACGCTATTGAATTGGAAAAAGCTTATAATCCAAAAGAATTTGAGGACAGAATTTATTCTCAGTGGGTCGAGAAGGGCTATTTTAAGCCTTCTAGTGATTCTGACTCACCAGTACACTCGCAGAAAAAATCTAACATCAAATATACAGTCGTCATTCCGCCGCCAAACGTAACTGGCGTTCTTCACATGGGACACGGTCTCAACAATACTTTGCAGGACATCGTTGTCCGCTATCACCGAATGAAGGGTGACGACACTCTCTGGATTCCTGGAACTGACCATGCAGGTATCGCAACTCAGAATGTCGTTGAGCGTGCCCTTAAAAAAGAAGGCAAAACACGAAATGACCTGGGCCGCGAAAAGTTCATTGAGCGCACTTGGGAAGTAACTCACGAGCATCATGACACAATCGTAAAGCAGCAGAAAAAGCTCGGAAACTCTGTTGACTGGAGCCGCGAGCGATTCACTTACGACGAGGGGCTTTCAAAAGCTGTTCGTGATGTTTTCGTAACTTTGTATGAGCGCGGACTTATGTACAAAGGCCAGCGTCTTGTAAACTGGTGTCCTCGCTGTGGAACCGCCCTTGCAGATGATGAAGTTGACCACGTTGACACTCAGGGTGCAATGTACCACCTTTATTATGAATATGCAGATGGAAGCGGCAAAATCGAAGTTGCAACAACCCGCCCTGAGACATTCTTTGGTGATACAGCCGTTGCCGTAAACCCTGATGACGAGCGTTACAAAGGCCTGGTTGGCAAAATGCTCAAACTGCCACTTACCGGCAAAGAAATCCCGATTATTGCAGATTCTTACGTAGATAAAGAATTCGGAACAGGTATGGTAAAAATCACACCTGCACATGACCCGAACGACTGGGAAGTTGGAAAACGCCACAATCTTGAAGTTATCAACCTCTTGAACCCGGACGGAACTTTGAACGACAATGTTCCTGAAAAATACCGCGGCCTCAAATGCGAGCAGGCACGCAAACTTGTAATCGAAGACTTGACTGAAGCAGGCCTTTTTAAGGGTGAAGAAAAGATGGTTCACTCTGTCGGACACTGTTACCGCTGTAAGACAGTCGTTGAGCCGTATTTGAGCTATCAGTGGTTCGTAAAAATGAAGCCACTTGCCGAAAAGGCTCTCAAAGCCTGGCGAGACGGTGAAATCGTATTCTACCCTCGAAAATGGGAAAACACATACACTCACTGGATGGAAAACATCCGCGACTGGTGTGTAAGCCGCCAGATCTGGTGGGGCCACAGAATTCCTGCATGGTACTGTGAATGCGGTGAGACAATCGTTAGCCGTGAGGACGTTAAAAAATGTCCGAAATGCGGAAGCACAAACCTCAAACAGGATCCTGATGTTCTTGACACATGGTTCTCTTCTTGGCTCTGGCCGTTCTCAACTTTGGGCTGGCCTGAGAATACAAAAGATTTGGAAACTTTCTACCCGACAACAGCACTCGTAACAGCTTACGACATCATCTTCTTCTGGGTAAGCCGCATGATTATGGCTGGTCTTGAATTCACAGGCAAGGCTCCTTTCCACGATATTTACATCCACGGTCTAGTTCGCGACAAACAGGGTCGCAAAATGTCAAAATCACTCGGAAACGGAATCGACCCTCTGGACATCATCGATCAGTACGGCTCAGATGCCCTCAAATTCACTCTCTCATACCTTGCAGCACAGGGACAGGACGTTCTTGTTGACAACGACTCATTCAAAATGGGAAGCCGTTTCTGTAACAAAGTATGGAACGCAAGCCGATACATTTTGGGCAACCTTGAAGGCCGCAATTTGATTCCTGTAAAGGACAGCGACCTCAACGAGCTTGATAAATGGATTTTCACGGCATTGAACAAGGCTGCTCAGGACGCTCGCGCAGCCCTTGACGGCTACCGATACAACGATGCTGCTTCAACAGTTTACGAGTTCTTCTGGAACAATTTCTGTGACTGGTATGTTGAGGCCACAAAACTTTCATTCTGGCACGGTGATGACCACGAGAAAGACCGCGCAGTTTCAGTTCTTCTCAACGTTCTTGAAGAATCTTTGCGCCTCTTGCATCCTTTCATTCCGTTCGTTACCGAAGAGATTTACTCAAAATTGCCTTTGGCCGAGATTATCGAAAACCGCAAAAAAGCTGGCGAGCAGAAGGTTATGTCGAACGAAACATATTCTGACCTTCTCGTTACAGCTCCATATCCAGAGTTCAGCGCAACACGCGAGAATGCTGGGATTACAGCCCGCTTCGCAGCTTTGCAGGATCTCATCCGAAGTGTCCGTGGCTTACGAAACGAGTGTGGTGTAAACCCTGCAGACAAAATCAATCTTGCCGTTCTTATCGAGAAGGGCAGCGCAGCAGAAGTTTGCCGCGAAAAGGTCGAGATGATTCAGCTTCTGGCAGGTCTTTCAAAGGTTGAGTTCGTTGATGCCAAACCAACCAAGTCAATCGGTACAGTCGGCACAGGTTTTGAGGCATTCATCATCCTTGACGAGAACATCAACAAAGAACAGCTTATGCTCCACTTCCAGAAAGACCTTGAAAAGGACAAAAAAGAAGCTGAGCGTACAGAAGCCAAGTTGGGCGGTAAATTCGCTGAGCACGCTCCTGCTGAAGTCGTTCAGGCAGAGCGCGAAAAGCTTGCCGAAACAAAACGAAGGATTGAAAAACTGGGAACATATATCGAAGCGTTGAAATAATCCACAGATTAACACAGATTAACACAGATTACACGGATTAAATGTCGTCTTAATCGAAAAATGCCAGATTAATACGAAATAATTTCCTAAATGAAATTATAATCTGTGAAAATCTGTGCCTATCTGTGGATAAAATCCGGGAGGAGTGTATGGCAAATAAATATGAGATGAAAACCGAGAAACCAGACCAGATGGACAAAGAGCACATGCAGCAGCTCAAGCATATTGTGCTTGCTCCTTATATGCAGCTTTCTACCGGGCTTATCGGTAAAGGGCGTCATGCGGGCGGCAATATGTTTCGTCATCAGATTGACACTCTCGGTATTCTTATCGACTATGGCTATATCGACTCCGTGCTTTTAAAAGCTTCTCTCGTGCATGATACGGTTGAGGATATTAAAGGTTTTGACCGAAACGAAATTATCAATGCTGATTCTGACGGTCCGCAGGTTTTGGATCTCGTTCTTGAAGTTACCCGTCGTGAAGATGAGGATAAAACTCAGTTTTTGCGCCGGATTATCAACAACGGAAGCCAAAAGGCCAAAATCCTCAAATGTGCAGACCGAATTTCTAATATGATTTCACTTGGCTTTGTCACTGACCCAAAATTCATCGAGCGGTATTGTGACGAAACCGAGTTTTTTTTGCTCCCGATGGCACTTGAAATCGATTACAACATGTATCAGGAATTGATTGACCTTGTTCGCACCCGCCGGCGTTATCTTGAAGATGGCGGATATTTCTGCGACAGGCACAAGGATTCTTCATCTGATAAAAAATAAAATTTGATTTTTTTGCCGGGATAATATGTCGGATTTTCACTTTTTATTGTCGAAAATTCACTACATTATTCACTTGTTGTAAAATAATTTGAAAATTCTTTCTTCTGCTACTTAGAATTAAAGCATGAAGAAAGTAGATTTAATTCATTCTGGCTTGCTTAAGCTTAGATTTTCATTCTTCCTGCTTTGTGCATTCATTTCTTTTGCATCTTGCAGCAATCTGACGGTTGAAGATTTTTCTTCCAATTCTTCAAATCAAAATTTATCAGCAACAGGGACTCTCACTGTTCTTGGTTCTGAATCAGTTATTTCTTCTCGTGCACTCAATGTTTCTGACATAAGTTTTGCGAAAGTTGAAGTTTCTGGCACTGGTATTGCTGTTCCTCTTGTTGCGGAGAGCACTGTAGTTTTGGGCAAAGGAAATGCAACTGTATCGAATATTCCAGTTGGTAAAAATCGTGTCGTTACGGTTTATTCTTATGATTCTGAAAATAAAAAACTCGGAACCGTTCTTCTTCGTGCTGTTACGGACATTAAATCTGGTGAAAACTCCGTTGTAGTCAATAACAATTCTACTGCCCTTGGAAACGTTTTTAATGAATTGCTTTCAAATGGCTATGATCTTTCAAAAATTAGTGATGAAAAAAAGTCGGTGATTGATTCAAGGATTGAAACTTCAAAAAGCTGGTCTTTGATTGATACCGCTTCAATTGCAAGTGATTTTTCAGGCAATACTTTGAAAGACAAGATTTATTATATTCTGGAAAATGGAAACGTTTCCATTGTGAATAATTACGCAACTTGTTCAGTTCAGATTGGAGATCCTGTTTCTTCTGTGGCGGAAAGCATCTCTTCTGGGACTACGGTCATTGAGAATGTCGCTCCTGGAACCTGGCCTGTTTATGTTACAAAAGAGGACGGAAAAGTCGAAAAGTCTTTCGTGACTGTGCGTGCAGGCCAAACCTCTTCTATCACGCTTGGAAAAGTTTCGGACAGGATAATCATTCATTATAAGGGAAATTATTCGAACATCTACGCATGGACAGAGAATCCAAAAGTTGAGGTTTTTGGAGCTTGGTCAGGAAAAGCGATGGAAGACTCTGACGGTGACGGTTGGAAAGATGTCGTAATCGAAAAGACTTCTTGCAATTTGATTTTCAATAATCCGGGACAGACAGGAGACCTCAGCCTTACAGCAGGAGAATGGTGGTACAAAGACGGTGTATGGTACGAGGGAAATCCTAATGACTCTGTAGTGCCTGTTCTTGAATCTTTTACAGCAGATAAATCTGGAATTGTTTCGGGTGAAGTTTTTCTTTCTGTGATTGCCAGCGATGACAAGTCTCTTTCAAAGATTGTAATTACGCTCGATGATTCAAGTCTTCTGGTAAAAAATGTGAGCGGAAATTCTGCAAACGTTGAATATACATGGAATACGCAGACTGTCAAAAACGGTGGGCATGTCGTGAAGGCTGTGGCTTATGATGCGGCGGGAAATATTTCTGCAGTAAGGACTCTGAATTTCACGACAAATAATGAAAATCTTCCTCCGGTGGCAAAAATTTCTGGAACAATTGTTGCGGGTGCTGGAAAAACAATTGTCTATTCTGCCGCAAACTCTTTTGACCCGAACGGTGGCGATATTTCTTCTTACAAGTGGACTGTGACTGGAGCCGTTTGTGATTCAACGACCGCAAGGAAAATCAATGTTATGATGCCGGGCACTGCTGGCTCAAGCGTAAAAATTTCACTTGTCGTGACAGATGATGAAGGGGCGGATTCAGAAAGTGTTTCGATTGATGTCACAACAGTAAAAATCGATGAGAACTGGGATTTCCGTGATGAGACGATTTATTTCCTTATGACAACTCGATTTTATGACGGAGACAAAACAAATAACGCTTATTGCTGGGAAGACGAGGCTTGTTTTAATTCAATTACATTGGGCGATCCGGGCTGGCGCGGCGACTTCAAAGGACTTATCGAGCGGCTTGATTATATCAAGGCTCTTGGATTCAGTGCAATCTGGATTACTCCAGTTGTCGAAAATTCGAGCGGTTTGGATTATCACGGCTATCATGCGACAAATTTCAGCAAGGTTGATCCTCGCTATGCTGGATTGAACGAAGACCCGATGCAGTCTTATCAGAATCTTATTGATGCCTGCCATGAAAAAGGAATTAAAGTCATTCAGGATATCGTTTTGAATCATACTTCAAACTTCGGTGAGGATGGAATTTTCAGAATTTTTGACACGACTGACAAACGACCAGGAAAAGACGGCGTTACAAAGGTTGTCAATGCATTCTCGCAGGACGAAAGTGAAGGGGCTTTGGGAGGCGGGCTTTATGGCCTTGACTGTCTCAAAAAGGCTGTCGCAGGAAACGATTACTGGAAACTTGATGGTGGAGCGCAGTTCAGAAGCAGAATCAATGCGATGAAGGAAGATTTTAATGACACTGAGCGGGCTTATCACCATGAAAAAAGTATGCAATGGGAAGGCTATAATGTTCAGACTGCACAGATGGCTGACGATTGTGTAGACATCAATACCGAAAATCACAAGGTCGCAGAATATATTCGAAATGCTTATATCAAGTACATAAATATGGGTGTTGATGCGTTCCGAATCGACACGGTTAAGCACATAAGCAGGCTGACATTCAACAAGGAATTTCTGCCGTATTTCAAGCAGGCTGGTGAGGCAAACGGAAAGAATTTTTTCATGTTCGGTGAAGGTTGTGTTCTTCGGAATGAGGTCTGGAATGACAATAAACCGCCGATTTCTATCCCATTCTACACATGGAAGGGAAATGATGATTCATATTCCTGGAGTGAGACCGATCCACTTGAAAACGAAAAAACTGTATATCAGCATTACAACGACAATCTGAATCCTCTAAGCCAGCCTGTGAGCGACAACGCTTTTTTGAACGGCAACGATTATCACGAACCGGACAGAAGCCAGTCAAGCGGCCTTGATATGATTGATTTTTATATGCATCACTGTTTTGGCTCTGCAGGAAGTGCGTTCGGCGTTGCGAAGCAGGAAGACAAATTTTTCAACGATGCGACATACAATGTTACTTATGTTGACAGTCATGATTACGGCCCGAATGAAGGCGGATATTTGTACACACGATATTCTGGCGGAACCGCTGCATGGGCTAATAATTTTAGTTTTATGTTCACATTCCGCGGAATTCCATGCGTTTACTATGGCTCGGAAATTGAATTCCAGAAAAATTGTCAGATTGAGCCTTATACAAACGGAAACAAAGTTCCTTATGCGAAGTCCGGGCGGGCTTATTTTGGAGACCATCTTGAAGGAAGCGTAAGTGCAAGTGATTATGGCGTTTATGAGGCCAGCGGAGTAGTTGCATCGACTTTGAGCAGCCCGCTTTCACAGCACTTGATTCGTCTGAACAAAATCCGGCGTGCGATTCCAGCCTTACGAAAGGGGCAGTATTCAACGGAAGGTTGTTCCGGTGCCATTTCTTACAAGCGCGCGTACAAAAAAGGTGAGATTGACAGCTATGTTCTTGTTACTGTTGGCGGTGGTTCCACATTCACAGGTGTTAGGAGCGGAACTTACATCGAAGTTGTGACAGGAACTTCAGTGAATTGTAACGGAACTCTCACATCAGATTCTATCGGCGAGGGAAATGCCAGAATCTATGTGCTGCAGACAGGAGACGGCGTTGAACCGACCGGAAAAATCGGCAGTGACGGCGCATATCTAAAATAAATTGCAAATAAAAATTTGGAGGAAATACAAAATGAAAAAAATCTTGGTTGCTTTGACGGGAGCTCTTTTCTTGCTGGCTTCCTGCAGCACTTCGTCTGGAGATGATTCAGATGATTCGAACAGAGCCTTTGTGCCTGGTGTTCAAATCAGTTCATCTGCATCTTCTTATTATGTCGGCGAATCTGTTGAGCTTAAAGCTGTTGCCAGTGGAAATGGAACTTTGAGCTATCAGTGGTACAAGGTCGATGGAGAAAAAGATGTTGAGATTAAGGACGCAACCGAAGCTGTTTATACATCTCAGGAAACGGAGGCCGGTGATTTTTCTTATGCAGTCCTTGTAAAGAATACAGTTGGTGGAAAATCTGCGGAAAAACGCTCGGAAAACGTTAAAATATCAGTCTCTATAAAAGAAGCTTCGAAAGCCGAAAAACCATGGGTGAACGAAATAAAATCTGAAAAGCTTACTTATGCCGCTGGTGAAAGCATTAAGATTTCTGTAAAGGCAATTGCTCTTGATGGCGGCGTTTTGAGCTATAAGTGGTTCAAAGATGACGAAGAAATTGCTGGTGCTACAGAAAATGAATACACTTGGGCAGAATCTGCACCGGGTGCTTACAAATTCAAAGTTTCTGTTACAAGTACATTGAATGAAACTACGGCAACCACAGAGTCTGAAAATATTGAAATTATTGTAAGTGACGTTGCAAAAAGAGACGCTGAGACTCCAAAATTTACGACTGCACTCGCATCTTTGACTTGCAAAGTAGGTGAAAATGCAAAACTGGCAGTTGATGCTACAGTTTCTGACGGTGGTACAATCACATGGCAATGGTATAAAGTCGATTCAGATAATAATTCTTCTGCGATTGCTGGCGCAAAGAACAAAGAATTCACGATTCCAACCGAAGATTTTGGTGAGACTACATATAAAGTCATTGCGACCAACAACAATTCTTCTGCAACTGGAGAAACAAAGGCCGAGGCGAGTTTGTCTTGTGTTGTAATTGTTTACGATCCATCAAAAAAGAATGCGAAAGTTCCGTCAATTGTAAGTCAGCCGCAAAGTGTTACTTACACGGAAATTGATGAGATAAAACCTTTGACCGTAGTTGCTTCCGTTGAAAGTGCAGCCGGTGAGGAAGATGATATTGGTGTTTATAAATATGCCTGGTATAAAGTGGGTGATGAAGAAGCTGTTGCGGATACTGAGTCATACACTCCGCAAATTTCAGAAATTGGCTCTGCAAGCTACTATGTTGTCGTAACAAATGAGTACGCGAATGCAACCGGAAACAAAACTGCCAGCGTAAAATCAGATGTCGCAACAATTACGGTTAATGCTTATGAACCGACAAAACCTGTCATTACAAAACAGCCGGCAAGCTCACGGTACATGCTCAAAGATTTGCCGGAAGATTTGTCTGTAAAAGCTGTCGTTGATGAAGGCAAGCTCAGCTATCAGTGGTACATGATTGTCGATGGTGAAGAAAAACTCCTTGAAGGCGAAACTTCAAAATACTATGAGAATATCAGCACAGAGAAAGAAGGAAGTTTCAATTATTTCGTCCGTGTGACAAATACTGTTGAGGCAAAGGACAAAAAATATACAACTTATACTGACAGTGCAATCGCGAAAATTGTGGTCGGAGTTCCTGTTGAGAATGTTGATGCTGCCATTCCTGTTTTCTCAAAGGCTCTTGAAAACAAATCTTATGAAATCGGTTCTGCTGCTGTCACAGCCCTTGATGGAACGGCAACAGTTTCTGATTCTGGAAAAATTACGTATCAGTGGTACACAGTTGTAGACGGAAAAGATACTGTTATCAAAAATGCTGCATCTGCAACATATACTCCAGTTGTTACAAATGCTGGCTCAACAACATACAAAATCATTGCTACAAATACAAATCCTTCTGCAACTGGAAGCACTACAAGCACTTCTTCGATGACTGTGACAATCACCGTTGTTGACATCACGCTTAAAAATGCTGCAAGTCCTGTAATCAAAACTCAGCCGGTTTCTGCCGACTACACGGAAGGTGATAGCGTAGCAGCTCTTTCTGTGACAGCAGATTTTTCGGCTACGGGCGGCGAAAAGGGAACCCTTTCTTACCAGTGGTACAAAGGCGAGGAAGCGATTTCCGATGCAAAAACTGCGACATACACACCTGATATTTCGGTTGCAGGCGAAAATTCTTACTATGTAATCGTAACGAACACAATTGAAAAAAATGAAGGAGTTGGTATCGATACAGTTTCTGTTCATTCTGATACTGTAAAAATTTCGGTAAAGGCACTTACTGTTGAAAAACCAAGTGTTTCAATTGATATTGAGCCGACAGTTTATAAAGTTGGCGAAAAATATACGTTCGAGGCAAAAGTTTCTGGCGTTAAGGCAGATGCAAATCTTTCTTATGCGTGGTATGAAGGTACATCAGTGGTCGGAACTGGTTCCAAATATACGGATTCAAAGCCTTCAAAAGGAACATATTCTTACACTTTGAAAGTAACAAACACTCGCAAAAACGGTACAAAAACTGTTTCAGAAACAGGAGTTGCTTCTGCTTCGGTTGAAGTAAATGAATTTAAAATTGTAGCTGAAACTCCTGTAATCACAAAACAGCCTGTTAGTGCATCATATGAGGCTGACTCAACATCGGCAACGGCTCTCAATGTTGTCGCAAGTGTCAAAGATGGCGGGAAACTCACTTATCAATGGTATTCAAATTCAACTGATTCCAACAAGAACGGAACTTCAATTTCTGGAGCGACAGGCGACTCTTATACTCCAAAATTGACTGAAGGCACGACTTATTACTACTGTGTCGTAACGAATACCCTTACTATTGCTGGTGAATCTGATTCTGAAAGCACGGCTTCTGCTGTTGCAACAATTTACATGGCTGGTAACAAAACTTATGCCGCTAAACCAGAGTTTGATTCTCAACCGGAATCAGCTTCTTACAAACAGGGCGACAAGGCAAATGCTCTGACAGTTAATGCAACTGCAACTGCAAGCGGAAAGGCTCTGTCTGGAAACATTACTTATCAGTGGTATTCAAATTCTGCAAATTCTAATCAGGGCGGAAAATTGATTTCGGGCGCAACGTCAAAATCTTATACGCCGTCAACAGCTGATGCCGGGGAGATTTATTATTATTGTGTCGCAACAAATACAGCTGATAATGCCGAGCGTGACAAAACATCATCTGCAAGTTCAAATGCTGTTAAAGTCAGTGTGGGTGAACTTATTCCTGCCAAACCGGAAATTTCAATTGAGGGTGGAAGCTCTTATGTGTCTGGAAAATCTCTTACACTTACAGCAAAAGCTTCTTCAGCGGATACTGGCGCAAAATTCAATTATCAGTGGTACAAGGTCAATGGCACATCATACGATAAGATTGAAAATGCCATCGCTGCAACTTATGAAGTGAAAGAGACCGCAACGACTGAAACTGTATTGAAGTTTGCTGTTGGTGTTACCAGTACTGTCTCAAACGGAAGCGTAGCAAAAACTTCCGCTGAAAAGAAATCTGAAATTGTTGAAGTAAAAATTACTTTGCCAAGTGATGATGGAAATGCAGGAATCGGTTTCGATTTTAACTAAAAAATACTTACAAATGAGAGAATTATGAAAAAAATATCTTTTAGAAATATTCTTGCAGGGCTGGCGGTTTGCTCACTTTTTAGCTTACCATTTGTTTCCTGCGCAAATCTTTCTGATTCAGAATCAAATTCTGTTGAATCTTCTATAGAATACGGCTCAATTACTATCAGCGGCGAGAATCCCGGCTCTCGTGCGCTTGATGTCGATTCATTAACCAGCGCAAACGTGACTGTCAGTGGTTATGGAATCAAAGACATCGTTAAAAATGATGTCTCTATTTCAGCAGGAAAGGCAGAAGGCATTACAATTGAAAAAATTCCTGTCGGTCGCCGGGTTGTGACTGTCAAAAGCAATGTTGACGGTGCTGTTTTGCGTGCCGTGTGCGACATTGTGGCTGGCTCAAATTCTGTGACCGTAAACTGGGCAAGCACGGCTGTCGGAAATGTCTATTACTATCTTGCGCAAAAACAGGAAATTGCATCCGTTGAGAAATCCGTTTTTGAAAATGCGATTCCAGCTGTTCATGCAAGTCTTGTAAATGCAGAGGCGATTGCAAACGACATTGCAGCTTTGAAAGATTCGTCAAACTATATTCTTGACTATGGAACTGTAAAACTGAACTACAAGAACACAAACGGCTACACAGTTCAGGTAACGGATATTGCTTCCGCAAAAACAACTTTCTCCTCTGCAAATGGAACAGAAACTTTGAAAGGTTATCCTGGCGAATGGAAAGTTAAGGTTTTTGATGAAGCGGGCACTCTCAAATCGGCAGAAGATGTTTTGATTGGTGCAGGAAAGGAAACGGAGATTAGCCTTGAATACGGTGAAGGCATCGATTTAACTGGCAAGACAATTATCTTTGTAAAAGCAAATTCTGCTCCTGATATTTGGGCTTGGGAAGTCGAGGGTAAATCACTTTCAGAACTTTTGGGTGAAACCTGGAATAATGCTTCTGGCAGTGTAATGACCGCGGTTACAAGTGATTACATGGCTGACTCTGACGGTTGGTACATGAAAGATTTTACCTCTGTTGCAACAGCTGGTAATACAAA
The DNA here is from genome assembly GCA_902785455.1 of uncultured Spirochaetaceae bacterium. GTDB lineage: Bacteria > Spirochaetota > Spirochaetia > Treponematales > Treponemataceae > Treponema_D. The sequence goes on along the minus strand of CACZYY010000042.1, from coordinate 412 downwards.
GACAATTAAGTTCAAGCTAAATAGAACTGTTTCTGAAATCACAGGAAAGGCCGGAACTTTCTGGTATGACGGCTCTTCCAGCTCTTCAGAAAATCCGTCTCCTGTAACAGCAGGTATTAAGCTTTCTGTCGTAAATCCGCAGCTTCCAGTTGCTCCTGCAGTCACAATTTCTCCGGCAAAAGAAAAAATCAGTGTGAATTCTTCAATTACTGTAAGTCTTACAAACGGATATGACACAATTTCTGATGCAAGCGTAAGTATAACTGGTGATGTCACAAAGACTTATTCGTATTCAGACTTCACGGATGATGTCCTTACAATCGAAGTGGGCGAGGGCGGTCTCGGCATCACAGAGGCCGGCAAGTCAATCACTGTAAATGCAAGCGTAACTAACACTAAAGGAACGGCAAAT
>CACZYY010000041.1 GCA_902785455.1 uncultured Spirochaetaceae bacterium | reverse complement strand
TTTTAGGAATTACTGACTGTATCAAAAAACAGGCGTCCAGTCGTGAAAACGGCTTCACGTCTGTTTTTTTTGTATCATTCGAAACTGAGAAAAAATCATCCTCTTATCAAATTCTTAAAATAAAATTGAATAAATTTCTCCAAAAATATAAATTTTATGACAAAATTAACATTTTCTTATTAAAATTTTCACTTTTTGTTATATTATTTCAAGCGGGGGTGTGCTAGAATATAAGTAAAAATTTATACAATTCTCAAAAGTGTTTCTTCACGGCTGGAGGAAATTATGAAAAAAAGTGTTGTAAAGTTGTTCCGAAACTTCCTTTTTCTTTGTTCTTCAATTCTTTCGGGTTTAGCTTTTTATTCTTGTGGCGAGGACGCCGGTTTGGGCGGCGCCATCGATACCAAAGCTCCAACGCTATCCATTGATTATCCAAAGGAGTCAGGCTCTGCAATCCGCGATTCATTCATTCTTGCGGGTACGGTTTCTGATGATAAATCTATCTCCCGTGTTGCTGTAAATGTAAAGAGCCTTGATGACGGCGGCAAATTTTCTAAAACTTATTCCGCAAGTTTCGATCCTGTAAAAAATCGCTGGTGGGTCGACATCAACAAATACGAAAAAATCGATGATAATCATGGCAGCTGGCAATATCCGGACGGCAACTATGAGTTCAGTGTCACGGCCTTCGATAATGCGGGCAACAATTCCGGAACTTACTCAAAAACTTTTGAAATCGACAACACTCCTCCAGTTTTCATTATTTCAAATCCAGGTGTCATCAAAAAGACCAACCTCAGCCCATCTGCTTATGGTTCACTCTTTACAATTGACGGAACAATTTCTGACAACCATACAATTTCTTTCATGGACGTAAAAATCTATAATGCGAACGGCAAGTGTGTTTCTTCTGAGACCTATGAAGGTGAAAATCTTCCATATTACCGCGAAGAAGATATTGCAACTGCTGGCGGCACAAGCGTTCAGATTGCTCAGTATGCCAATGCTTCTGAAGAAAACCGCTCTGCATTGAACACTCGTTACACTCAGCTCCATGAATCTGACTCAGGCACGGAATATTACTACGCAGAAATCAAACTCACTGACTCCACAAAAGTTTATCAGGATCCATGGGGTGAAGATGCCCGCTCAGCTGATGAGATTTCTGCCGATCAGCTCGGAAATTCAACTTCAACAGTCTATCTTTACGATGATGTCTATGCAAGCCTCATGAGTGCCAAAAAAGGTCTGGGCTTGAGTGCGGCAAATCTCAAGGATATTATTTCTGGCGTTTATACTGGCTCTGCTAATAAAGATGAAGTTCTCAAAGTTCTTGACGATAAAGCTTACGACACTTCTCTTGTTGAAGATGACCCGATGGCCAACAAACTCAGTTTCTCCCTCAACCCAGAAGCAAACCCGACTTACAATGTAAACGGATTTGAATTCGGATTCGGTGATGATGCCGTTCAGAGTGCTTCAACTGGAAACACTGTTTCTGTAACAATTTCTGCTGGTCTCGACGGAACAAATATTGCTCCAGAGATTGTTCGTGTTTGGATGAAGGAATACAAAGACCGACCAACAGACGCCGAGTCAATTAAAGCGGACTTGCGCGCCCTCGAAAAACAGGTTGAGACTCTTGAAAAATCAGAGACTGAATTCCTGGATGCGCTTCACAAATCAGAAACTGCGGCCGCAACTACTGTAAAAACAGGCGACTCAGACTGGGTTCTTATCTACGATTATTCTCTCAACAATTCAAAGGGCAGCTCTGTAAGCACAAAAACATTCAGCGTCACTTTGCCGGAAGGAATCAAGCTCTCAAAATATTACATTTTGGGCGTAACCGGTTACGATATTGAGGATGTTGAATTCGCTCAGAATTCTGTTTACGGCTTTGAAGGAAACACAGCAGGTGTTCCGCCAACACTTAAAGTCGAAACTCCAGCAAATCTTTCTATTTGGGGAGATTTTGAAAAGCCTCAGTTCTCTGGAACTGCAACAATTTCGTCAAAATCCCTCTATTTAACAGAACTTACTGCAACTCTCACCATTCAGGACGAAACAACAAATGCAACTGAAGGTGAATTCACTGATACAATCACCTGCAAAATCGAAAATGACAAACAGACTTGGGAGCTTTCTGAAGCAGGCGCACTCACATGGGATTCTGTAAACGAAAAATGGAATCTTGATACCACAAAACTCCCTGGCCTCGTAGAGCTTTACAACGAAAATGCAAAGACTGCTGATGGCGTATATTGGCTCGCAACTCTCAAAATTTCTGGCAAATCATCTTCTGGACACGAAGGCGAATCTTCTCAGAGTATTCATATTGATACTGTTGCTCCAAAAGTCAGCCTCGCTTCTGTTACACCAAGCGTTTCTGGCTCTGACTATTTTGGCGGCACGGATACAAACACATATCTCAACGGAACCGTAACAGTCAAAGGAAATATTGACGAGCAGAATATGGCTGATTCTGATGATGCCGTTTCTTATGATATTCTTGCAGCTACTGGTGATGACGAGCCTGTTTCAATTCTCGCGGAACTTATTGCGCATGCAGAAGAGCTGGGCGTTGCATTTGATGGAAAACTTGGCAAGGCTGTAACGATTAATCAGTCTTTCAACACACGTCTTATTTCAGAATTCTTCCATAGCTTCAAAGGTGCGGCCGAAGACGAAAAAATCAAAATCGAAGTGAAGGTGACTGTAAAAGACAAGGCCGGAAATCTTGGAACCTGTTCTTCAAACGATTTGAACGACGGCAAATATTTCATAATTTATCAGGAAACTGACCGCCCGAAGATTGAGTTGGGCAATGCTGACGCATCTATAACAACTGCGGCCGGTGTAAAACTCAACCACAACCTTTTTGGTACAACAAGCAACAACAAACTTACAATCAGTTTCTCTGATGATGATTCTATCGCCGAATACGAAGTTTCTGTTTACGATAAAGACGGCAAGAAACTTGATGTCGCAAATGTTTCTGCACAAGGTGAAGATACAGAAAAAGCAAATCCATACATATTCTATCCAAAAAAGACCACGGCTTCTTTGAGTTATATTCTTCCTTCAAAAGAGGCAAAATATCAGATTGAAATCAAAGCTCATGATGAGTTTTATCTTCCTGCTACAAGCTTGAGCTCACCGAATCCTTACGGTGAAAAGATCATTGAGAAATTCTTCGTCGCCGTTGATTCTGGTGCACCAGAAGTTGAAATCTCTACCCCAGCTGTAAACAGTTTCCAGAGCGGTTCTGTTCAAATTGAAGGAAGTGTTTCAAAAGCTGTCGATTTGGAAGGAACTTTGACCAAAACAGGTTCAACAAAACCAGAAGACACAAAGAAATTCAGCTTGAAGTCTAGCCAGATGAAAAAAGACGGAAAGTCATATAACTGGACTTTGCCGGCTGATGTTGCCGAGGACGGTGAATATACAATTAACGTCACTGTAAAAGATATTTACAATCAGACGGCAAAAAAACCTCGTACATTCAAAGTTGATACAAAGTCTCCTGAGATTAAGAGTGCCACAACATCAGTTGATTCTGCAAACGGACTCGTTCCGCTCGATGAAATGGAATACATCACCCTCAGAACAGATGTAACTGATGGTGCAGATCCAAAGAGCGTCGCAGGTGTTTCAGTTGTAAAATATTTCCTTACAAAAGATAAATTTACAGCAGCGCAGCTCAATAAAGATAATATCAGCACAATTAAGACTGCATTCGATGGCACTGACTGGACTCAGATGAACCAGGGCAGCACAGTTGAAGCTACAAACGTTACAAGTTTCAATGCAAGCGTACCTGTAAAAACATTTGCCACAAACGAAAATGATTACGAAGGAAAAGCATATCTCTATGTAGCTACAGAAGATAACGTAGGTAACTTCGCAATTAAAGCAGAGCCGGTTGAGCTTAATCTGGATAAATCGGCACCAGAAATCAAAATTGCGCTTCATGACAAGGATGTAAATAAAAAGGAAAATCAGATTGCTAATTCTGATGAAATAAGAACTAAAGTTTTGCCATATACATTTGATGCATATCTTTCTGACACCAATGTTCCTAGTAAGTTTGACGAAGCATTCAATGTTTCGACAGTTACTTCTGGTTCTTTAACCGCTGACTCAACTTTTGAAAATGGAAAAGCTGTATTCAGTGTTGATGGTATAACTGACGAAACAAGTGCGACTATAACTTTGCAAGGAACTGATGAAAATGGACGAAAATCCGCTGAGAGAAAATTTGTTGTTTCTTATGATAAAACTCCACCAAAGGTAGTTCTTTATCAATATGAAAACTTTTCAAGTTCATCTTCTGTCGAATTAAAGGGAACTATAACGGATCCTAATTTCTCAACAACTTCTGCTGACGCTCTAAAACTTTATCTAGTTCCAGTTAAAAGTGGTGAGAGTTTCAAAAAAGGTAATGTGACATATACGAAAGATGAATCTGGTTCTGGTTACATATTTACTGCAAATTTTACAGGACTTAAAGATATTGAATATAACGTAGCAATTGTTGCCACAGATACATTTGAAAATGAATCAAAATATTCAACAGATGCTGCAAAAACAGTTGAGCAGACTGGGGCGAACACAAGTGTTGTTAGTAGCGAAATTTTCTACGGAACTATTTCAATTGATGCCCTTGCTCCAACATCAACAGTAACATTGAAAACGGATAATATTGTTCTTGCTAAAACAAAATCTGAAGTGACTGATTCAAATCCTCACCAGTTGAAATTCGGTGATACATATTATACTAAGGGGCAATATATAATTGGCGGTGAAATCACTGAAACAAATCTTGTTTTGGTGGCTTCTGATCGTGTTGCTGATACAGAATTACCAACTCTTACAGTATCTAAAGATAGTGCTGCAAAAGAAAATTTGAATTTCACTATTACAAGCAATGGTGATAAGGAGCATTATACCTGGTCTTATACACTTCCAGCTAATTCTGCTGATGGTGTATACGAATATACCCTCACTCTCTGGGATAAATCAAAACAGCAGTTCTCAAAGACTGTTACCATTGTTCTTGATACAAAAGAGCCTGAACTTTCTATTACAAGCCCGTCAGCTGGTGAAAGTTTTGAAAGCAGTCCAATCGCAAAAATCGCATATTCAGACGACGGTGTTGGAATCGATACAACAACTTCTTCTGAGGCATTTACATATATCGTAAAAAATATTACGGATTCAGAAAATCCAGTTGTTGTTGATTCTGCAAATTATGAAATTGGTAATGGAAGTGCAACAGGTACTCTTACATTTAAAAACACTTTCAATACAGAAGGAACGTTCAGCTTCTCTGCAAAGGTAAAAGATTACCTCGGACACGAAAAGGTTTCTGAAGAACGCACATTCTACTTTGATAAATCTAAGCCAACCGTAACAGAGACAAGTGTAGGAAACAGTGGACTTTCGACAAACGGACTTGTTAAAAACGGCGGAACAGGAACAGGATTCAAACTCGTTGGTACTATTTACGATTCAAACGGACTTTATAATGGCGGTGCAACGAAAACTGTTACAGAGAATGGAGTTTCTAAAACATTAGCACCAATAACAATATCTGCAACTGTAGGTTCTACAGAAAAAACATGGCCACTTTCTGTTGCAATAACGGACAAAAAGAGCGGAACATGGTCAATAGAATTTGTTGTCGGTTCAAACAATTCTTCTGCCGAAAACTATCTCCCGGACGGCACATATAACTTTACAATCGTTGCAACAGACGTTGCAAACAAAACAAACCAGATTTCCCGCACTGTAACTGTTGATACAGTAGCGCCAAAGTTTGGAACAGGAACTGAAAATACAGAAGATGCTGGATATGATGCAACTAACGTCAAGCCGCATGTTTCAACAAATTCTGTAAACTCAGGAAGTGAGGTTTGGTACAAATCAAATGAACTCAGATTTACTGGAACTGCAACAGATAAGATCGATGGAGTTGAGGGAACTGGAATCAAGGAAGTTTACTTTGAAACTTCTGCTGACGGTACTAACTGGTCTAACAAGGATTATCTTGCTGGAACAGCTTCTTGGGCAGGAACTGTCCAGAATCTTGTTTCTAAAACAACAATAGTACACATTGTCGTAGTTGATAACGCAGGAAATGAATCTACCCCTGTTGTATTGGGACCATTCAATATCGATACTATTGCACCTATTTCTACAATAGGTCTTAATCCGGATGACGGTGGAAAACTGCTTGATTCTGCAAAACAATCAGTAACAGGAATCGAATTTGAAAAGGTTTATTACACAAACAAAACTTTCACTCTGGTTGGTAACATTACTGAACAGAATATAGATTCAGCTAATCCACCGTCTTTGAAAGTTGCAAAGAACGGTGCTACAGCTGAGACTGTGGAATTTACGACCGGTGGAACTTCTGCCGGTGAATGGACTTATGAACTGCCTTCAAACACTGATGATGGCGAGTATGTATTCATAATTACTGTAAAGGATAAAGTTGGATATGTATTCGAAAAGTCAGTTACCATCACTCTTGATGACAAAAAGCCGACAATTTCCATTACAAGTCCAGGAGATGGTGAAAGCTTCATAAATTCACCGATTTTAAAAATTGCATATTCAGATGATGGCGTAGGAATCAATACGACTACAAATTCTGATGCGTTTACATATACAATTTTAAATATTACAGATCCTGAAAATGAAACTCCGGTTCCTGCTGGAAGTTATGGTATATCTAATGGAACTGCAACCGGTACAATTACATTTGACAATAACTTCAATACAGAGGGGACTTTCAAACTTACCGCTAAGGTAAAGGATTATCTCGGACACGATAGTGATGATACTGTTGATTCCGTACGTACTTTCTACTTTGATAAAGAAAAACCGTCTGTAACAGAGACAAACGTGGGAGACAGTGGACTCACGACAAACGGACTTGTTAAAAACGGCGGAACAGGAACAGGATTCAAACTCATTGGTACTATTTACGATTCAAATGGACTTTATAATGGCGGTGCAATGAAAACTGTTACAGAGAATGGAGTTCCTAAAACATTAGCACCAATAACAATATCTGCAACTGTAGGTGGTGTAGAAAAGACATGGCCGCTTCCTGTTACAACAACGGACAAAAAGAACGGAACTTGGTCAATCGACTTCGTTGTAGGCTCAGATAATTCTTCCGCAGACAATTATCTCCCTGACGGAACGTATACATTCACAATCGTTGCAACAGACGTTGCAAACAAGACAAACCAGATTTCCCGCACTGTAACTGTTGATACAGTAGCGCCACAGTTTGGAACAAAAGATGTTAACGAAGGCGATGCAACTAACGTCAAGCCGCATGTTTCAACAGAGTTCGGCACAAAAACAGTTGGTACAAGTGTTGAAAACTGGTACAAAACTGACACACTGCGTTTTGAAGGAACTGCAAGTGATGGTGAAGGAACTGGAATTAAAGAAATCTACTATCTGACAGGAAATGTAACCGAAACAGATTCTCACACATGGAGCACTACTAAAAAGACATTTGCAGGAACAACTTCATGGGCAGGAACAATTGAAAAACTGCTCTCAAAATCAAGCGTAATCAAAGTTGTTGCTGTTGATAATGCAGGAAACGAAAAAGAAACAGATGTGTTCGGACCGTATAATATTGATATGACGGCTCCGGAACTTGCTCCTGCTCCTGTAAAAGTTAATGATCAGCCAGCTTCAGAAGAATCTCCGTTCTATTCAAGCGGTATAAAAGGTAGTATAGCCGCTACAGTCACGTTCAATGTAAAAGATGAAACAAACGGCTCTGAAATCCAAAAAGTTGACGTACAGATTTACAACAAGGCAACGGATTCAACAACTGCAATTCATGCAAATTTGGCTACTGACGGCTCAGGCTCATGCTCGGCAATAATTCCGGCTTCTTCAATCAGCAAGTCCGGCACGGTCTATGCACGAATCTATGACTATGCCGGAAACTATTCGGATGTCAATCTCTTTGCTCTCACTTATGATGCAACAGATCCTGTAATCCAGAGCGCAACCCTCAAGGATTCTTCTGATTATACGGCATACAAGCCGAACCAGGACGTAGAAAAATACTATGTAAACAACACTGACGGCAATTTCACGCTTTCTGGAATCGCAACCGACAACCTGGGCTTGAAGTCTGCAAAACTCGAACTGAAAGAAGGTATCGATGTAAAGAAAACTTATGAAATCACTGACGAAACAAAACTTTCTGACTGGAAATTTGAAATCGGTGAGGATTTGAAGACCGGTTTGACAGCTACGGAAACTTCTCCTCTTACAGCTGCGCTTACCGTAACCGATAAAGCCGGAAACAAAGCGACAAAAGACATTGCAATCGTATTCGATACAATAAAACCTGCGGCTTTGCACAATTTCGACTCAGGCTCGACTCCAAAAGATGCTGTATTCCGAATCGGCGAGGATGACAATGATCCTGCTGAAACTGGTGCTGCTCTCACTGTAAAAGATAAAGACGTAGGCGGAAAGTACGCTCCGGGAACTTACGGAAAGGCAAACACAATCACAGTCCGCGGTTACTTTACGGAAGAGGGTAGCGGACTCCAGTATGTTTACTACAAAGTATTCTCTCAGGCAACGGCTCCAAGTGCTGACCAAATCAATACTTTTGTAAGTAATTATAAGACGGAAAAAACAGGATACTTCTCGGCAATTGCGGAAGATACAAAGTCTGTTAAATTCAACACAGGCACCACTGCTTATGAATTCATGGATATAAAGACAAACTTCAAGTCAACGATTTCTGAATTCGATATTGGCAAGAACTATCTCGTTCTTGTGGGCGTAGATTACGTCGGAAATGCACAGGCAGATTCAATTTACTACTCTGATGGCACGACACCTGCTGAGTCATATTATTCAATCAATGTCGATGTTGAGGCTCCGACTGTAGAGCGCGTACTGGCAGATGGTGAATCTTCTACGCTCCTCACAAACGCAAGCTCTGCTGACCTTGTTCTTAAGGGAACTGCATTTGATAATCCTTCCGCTGACAGCTATGCAAACGCTTCTGGAATCAAGTCTCTTTCTGCCTCAATCAAAGTCAAGGAAAAGACTGGAACAGAAAAAGAATATAAGACTACAGATTCAGAACCTCAAATCTCAATTGTGCCAAGTGACAATAACACCAAGTGGTCTGTCACGGTCAAAAAAGAAATCTTTGCAAACGTAGATGCAGGAAACTTCAGCGTCTATGTAACTGCGACGGATAATGCCGGAACAGGCAACTCACAGACTTCAAATGTCGGAACAATCTCGGTTGATAAAATCGCTCCGACAGTAACTCTTGCCCTTCCAACCGATGCTGACACATCAACTGCCGCCCGGGAAATCAACGGAATCATTGATTTGAGCGGTACAGTTAAGGATGCAAACCCGCTACCGGAAACTTCAATCGTCGCTATTCAGTACATAAAGAAAGATGATTACACAGAAACTGATGATTCTGAAAGTGCAGGTACAAAATGGGTAACACTCACAAACGATTACAAAGGCGAATCTGGCAAAGAAATGTCCGCCCTCTCGCTTTCGGGTGATTACACATTTGACATCAAGAATTTTGATACAACTAAGATTGAGCCTTTGAATGACGTCGTTTACTACATCCGTGCAAAAGCCGTCGATAAGGCAGGCAACGTCGGCTATTCTCCGATTAAGGACAGCAATGGCAAGTTTATTGAAATCACGATTTCTCAGGATTCAGACAGACCGGTGGTTAATATTACAAACCTTACGGATTTGGGTGCAGGTGTAACTCCTCGCTTCGTACTTAAATACGGTACTAAATCACAGGTAATCGCAACTGTAAGTGATGACGACGGAATTGATAAAGTCTACATTTCAGAAGACTCTTATACAGGTGCAGAAGACCAGACCGCTCCAAGTGATGATATGTCTTCATATTCTTCAACAAACGGAACCGTAACATTCACCCCGCAGGCTGACATTATGGCCGGCAAGAATGTAGACGGTTCAAAAGGCTTCTATATATATGTAAAAGATACGGCTGGAAAAGTCTTCTACACAAGCTATAACACACAAAGCGGAGCAAACTATCTCAATGTTCCAAAAGTCAAGATTGGTGACTATCATGAGAACTCAGCTGATGCGGCTAAGTTTACATATCAGTCTGACTCAACTTCACCAACGGTAGTTAACATTCGTGGTCTTGCATTTAAGGCTGGGGCAAGTTCATCTGCTGCCGGTGTAGTTAACGGTGGTCTTGACACTTCTGAGACTGCAAACGCAACAAATCCATACACCGAATACGAAGCTGTAAACGCAGGCTACGTCCTCGGTGGAACGGAGCGACAGTGGGCACAGTTTCAGGTTGAGGCAAGCGATGCCAGCGGAATTGCAGGTATGGCAATGGAAATCAAATACACCAAGAAAGACGGTACGGAAGTAACAAAAACTTTCAGTTCTCATAATGACTTCAAGATTGATGCAAATACGACTGTGACTGCTGCTGCCAACTTTGTAGCTTCTGGTAATATCGCAACTTGGACAACCGATAAAGTCTCATTCGCCGATGCAAAAACTGACAGCGTTGCAATTAAAGTCGTTCCGTATGACAAACTCGGCCTGGTTGGTAACGGAAACGTCACGCTCATGGTGGACAATACTGCACCGACAATCAAAATCAGCAGCCCTGCAAGCGGAGAAGAAAAAACTGGCGACGTCTCATTTACTGGTAGTGCAATCGACAGCGGAAACGCCGGCACGGCGGAAGTCTTCTGGATTATTCCAAAACAGAGCGACATTCCGGCAAGCACTGTCCAAGAAGCTACAAAACTTGAAACACTCAAAAATCTTAAACTTGCAGATGGAACTTCACTGTGGAACGGTGGTTCTGCGGCTATGCCGGTTAAGGCTACTGTTACATCTTGGCAGTTTGACTTTGATGGAAAATATAATGACAAAAATGCCACTGTAAATCCATCAGACCCGGATAATTATATCTTCAAGGCTGGCAATCCAAAACTTGATGTCTATGATTCTGCCACATTTGCTTCAACTGTTCAAAACGGCGTTTATACATTGCCGGTTTACATCATGGCAATTGATAAGCTCGGAAACTATGACATTAAGACAGATTATGTGATTCTCCATAACCCAGACGGCGACCGGCCAAAAGTTGCCTTTACATATCCTACTGCATCTTCTTATGACAAGAACTCTGACGGCACATCTAAGGATTATATCACCCTCGGTGGAACAATCCGTGCTACAGGTAGTGCAGAAATTCCTTCTGGCACAACAACTGTCAAGAACGTATACCTTCAGATTGGAAACGCCAGCGGAAGTTTCGCAGCCAATAAGACTGCGGCTCAGGCTTCAATGACAGCTTATGGTTTCACTATTGTTGATGCCTACGCTGTAATCAATGAAGTTCTGGACCTGGAAGGTGAAAGTCAGTATTCTTCAACACACAAACCTGCAGAAGCAAAGCTTAAAGAACTTGGCTTTGCTAGCCAGAGCGAAATGGATAACTGGTGGGGCATCAAGACAAACGGCTCTGCTTCATGGAACATTGCCCTCAACTCTGACGGCAAAATGAACCCTGCTGATAATAGCACAACAAACGATATTACAATTCGTGCCTGCGGTATAAATGCCGAAGGAAAGATGGGCGCATGGACTCAACAGGATAATGTGATTGCAATTCATGTTGATAATGCCGCTCCAACCCTTTCTGTTGCAATAGAGCAGTTTGCTCCTGATATTACAGCCTCAACTGTTTTGAAAAATCTTACGTCAACCGTCACTCAACCTTACGAGTCTGATATGTTCTTGCGCGGCCAGTGGTATCTTGTCGTTACGGCCCTTGATGCTTCTGGAATCGGCAGCCTGACTGTAAGCGGTACCGGCACAACGAAGTACGAAGTTCCGATAAACACCGGTGATGAAAATACTAGAATTACAGACAGCACGACAAGCAAAAAAGGAAGAAAAGTCTTTATTCCAATTGACAAGACAGGAACTTCAGCAACTTACACTGTAAATGCTGTGGATATGGATGGTTCTGACGGAAATGGCGTGAACCACCCTGTCGAACAGACCTTCACATTCAAAATTGACAATACAGCTCCATCTCTGGAGTCAATCACTGCAAACGGCGCGGCTTTCTCTGGTGAAAATATCGTTCAGAATAAGAATTATGTTTTCACTGTCAAGGGAAATTCTACCGATGAAGGTTCTGGCCTTGAGCGCGTCCTGTTCTACTACATGCGAAAATCTGGCGAAACAAAAACTTCTATATCAAATCAAGTTATCCTTGACCCTATGGTTAAACCGACTGGTGATAATTATGACGCTGTAAAAGTTGCTATGAGTGAATCTGATATTGAAGTTTTGACTCTTAACCAGCCAAGTGAAACAGGAGGGGGCACTGCTTCAACTTATGATTTGTACGCTCGCAAAGTAAGCGGAACTGCAACGACAGCAACATTGACACGTACAACAGGTACATTTGATTCTCACGTCCGTGTGGGCGGATTGATTACTTTCGACAAGGCAATCTTCCGAAGAATCACAGCCGTAAGCGAAAGCAGAACAGAAGTTACATTTGAGCCAGCTCTTACAAGTGCACCAACAGGAACTGTTACAGCATACTTCCCGATTGCTCAGGTAATCGACAACTCTGCAACAGAAAAGACATCAAGCGACAGCGAAAATCCGTTTACATTTGAACGAGGTGACGACGGTGACTTGATGCCTGAGTCATTCTCAAAGAGCTCAAAAACATGGACTTGGGATGCTTCAATTCATTCTGACAACTTGCCGGACGGTCCTGTTTCCCTCGTAATCATCGCATTTGACGTGGCTGGCAACGTAAAAGGAACTATAATCAACACAAGCGTATCAAACAACGCTCCGCGAGTGGCAAAACTCTTCCTTTCTACTGACTTGAACAACAACAATAACTTCGAGGAAGAAGAATTTGAGGAATACAGCATCATCGGTGCGGAAGGCTCAGAGCAGGATAACTATGTCCTTGATTTTGATTCTGTATTCCCGGATGGAAGCAGAAATGTGGGCAAAAAGAAATACGCTGCCGGAAAGTTCACCGCAAAGAACAAACTGGCCGTAGTCCCTGAAATCGTGGGCGGAAACAAGTCAATCATGCTCGTGGCAAAGAAAGAAGCTGACACCACCAGCACTGCAACTGCTGTGCCAGTAACTGCCACAGGCGCAACTCAGATTAACTCAATCGCAAGTGGCACTGCCGTCGGAACCACGGTAGACGAGACGACCACATACTCTGCAAGCCTTGCGGCAAGCGGAAGCTCAGCATACGAAGTCAAGGCTCCAAGCTTCGGTGCAAGCGGAGAAGGAAACAAGTTCTACGCATACGTGCTTGAGAACAACGTGCTCACAGGCATTGACGCGTTCGACACTAATGCTGCAACAACGACTGGTCGCCAAACAAACGAAGCCGCAGACGGTGACGGAAAGGCACTTTCATTCACGTTCTGGGATGAGACCGAGGAGACGACACAGGGAACCAACTCACAGAAAGCAGTTGTGCTCGTCAAGGGATTCACCTACGACCTCACTGACGGCAAAGCCCCAACTGTCGTAATCAATCCGTTCTACTGGCAGAGTTTGAATTCTAACTCAATCTATGGCTCTGGTGATGAAGACAATGTTTCTTCTGTCAGCGACCTCAAAGGTCACATCGAGCTTGAAGCAGACTGGACGGCAACAGACAGCACTGGAAAAAAACTCACAAGCTATGACGGAAACGCAAGCGGTACGGCTTTGGACTCAGACCCGAAAGTCTCTGGAAGAATCACGTTCACAGGAACGGCTTATGACGAGCACGCGCTTTCTAAGCTCACCGCTACATTCGGCGATGTGCTTTCAAGTGTGGATATTGCAACTTATGACAAAGGCAATTCAAAATGGACAGTCGCAGAGGCAACAATCGGCACAGACGGTTACGAAGTGACTGTAACCGATGCTGGCAAAACATACAGCTATGACGGTTCTCAGAAGACAACAACTTCTACAGAGTCGGCTTATGGTGTGTTCAAAGACACTGCTTATTTTGGCCAGAAAGGACACAAAATCTACTGGACTCTCTCAATTGATACGGAAAAATTGACTGCAAAGGTTGGTGCGGACATCAGCTTGAGTGTCAAAGCAAAAGACCTTTCAAAGAATGAAACTGTTGACTCCGAAGTGCCTCCAACAATAAGCACAGGCTACATCCCTGGCCAGGAGCTTTCTGCAAGCGTGACTTACACCGTAAACGACGGCAGTTCAAACAAACCAGCTTATACAGTGGACGTTGTGCCTTATATCACAGAGGTTAAGACATCGCTCAGCTCATTGAAGAGCAGTAATCCTAGTGTTTACACTCGAACAGCACTTGGTCATTACACTGTCCGCTCAGACGAAACTGTCGAATTTGTTGGCTTCAACTTGGGAGATAGTGCAAGCCTTAATATTTCAAGCCTTTCAACATCTGGAAGCTATGATTTTGAGGTCAGCGGCAGCAGCATTAAGGCTCTTAACAACTTGAACGCAAACAATTCAAGGGGTGCTTATAAATCAGCAATTTCTGATTCAAGCAGCTACAATGTCAAGAATAACTACGCATACAACCGTCTGCCGAACAACGACAACAACAATCTGCTCACCGATGATATCTGGTTTGATATCTGGGAATTCAATAACAGGGCAGCAGTACCAATTACCGGTAAAATCGAGCAGCCTGTCATGAAGATTCGTCCGACCGACGGTAAGATTGGTTTTGCCTTTGTAAACGGTCCGTTGTACTTTAGTATGGGAGGAAGCCAGAGCTCACAGGATTATTCTTACCAGTATTGGACAGGAAGTTATGACTTGTGGTCTTCTATCGGCTTTACTTATGATAGCTTTGGTAATTCTTATGGCGTTGGTGCCGGCGGTGACTCTAATGCTAGTGAAGGTGATGCCTTTATCTTAGCTTCAAGTAAATTTGGAATTGGTGCCGGAGGACAAAGAGGTTCTTATGATGGTGCTAATACATTGAGACTTGAACGAATTGGTCAGTATAATAATGGAGCTTTTGATATTGATAAACAGAAGATAAAGTCTCCTTCAATTGTTTCTTCTCTGAATGGTACGGACAAAACAAATCTCTATCTTGCATACTATGATGCAATGAATGATGAGATTCGTTTCAAGTCTGGAACAACAAATAAAGGAAATGTAAAGAGAGATTCAACTACATCATGGGTTCGTAAGGTTTATGAGCTTGATGGTGGTGGTTATACCGGTGCCTGGGTTTACGAGAGTGAAAATGGGAATAACTTGGGTTGTGCAAATGGAGATTTTGTTTATTTCTGTGATGAAAATGGAAATGTTTTGGATAATACACCATATGTAATTAAAGGCCTATTTAAAGATGAAGAGACAAGTTGGACTGAACCTGCCAGTGGAAACAAAGAATGGGCATTCCAAATTTCTAACGGCAATGGAAATTCATTAACTCCGTTTACAAGTCCTTTGGGAAAAACATCAAATAGTTATACTGATTATACTCAGGGACATCGTGATGGCTTTAAGAATATTTCTGCTGACAATGTTTACATTAAAATTGTAAAAGCAGAGAATACTGGAGTTACTAAGAACTTTGACCAGTTCCAGGATTCTGCAACAGACTCAAGTCCGGATAATTATGCTGCTACAGCTAGGTATGTAAGCATTCTTGCCAGCGGTACAACAACTTATAAAACAGGTGCTTATGTAAGCCTTGGAGTTGTTCCTTCTTCTGTAACAGGCGGAAATGACACTGTTGTTGCTGTATGGCTGGATCAGGAAAATCCTGCACTCCCAATACTCCGCTATGCTTACAACAGAGATCCAATCAATAATCCAGGAAGCTGGACTTATGTTGATAGAGTCTTCCCTGCAAATAGCAATTACTCTTATGCCGGAGAATACTGTAAGGTTGCCGTGGATCAGAATGGTGGCGTTCATATTGCCGCCTACGACCAGAAGAACCTTGACCTCATCTATGCATATCTCCCTGCAGACAAGAAGGGGGCTGCATCATCAGCTTCAGACTTCAAGTCTTGCATCGTAGACAGCAATGGTGTCGTTGGTTCAAACCTCAATATTGACGTAGGAATTAACGGCGAGGGCAAAATTGTTCCTTACATCAGCTACTATGCAACAAGCATCATCAGACCAAAGCTTGCCTACTATGTGGGAGGCTTCTCTGCCACAGATACAATCGAAGCTGGTGCGGTTAAGGATTTGCATACTGGCAAGTGGGAATGTGCAAACGTTCCGACAGAAAGCAACGTTGAGATGCAGAGTCTACAGCATAACGACATAAACGTTGGTCTTTGGAAAGATGAAGGTGTAATAGTTGATTCAACTTCTGATAAGTATACGACAGGAACTTCATCAACTACTAATCAGCCGAATGCATATGATTCTGTTTCAAATGGACAGATTTATGGTAACGGAACGGCAAATCCAGTTCTTGGTTATGCAATCAAGATTAATTCAAAGAGCGGTGCAATAGAAACTGCCCAGATGAAGTAAACGTCAAACAATCAGCAAAGTGGGGGCAAATCCCCCAAAAAACACCATCGCCCCGAAAAGCAAGGCCTTTCGGGGCGATTTTTTGCTCCAGCGAAATTTTTGTTCTGCAAAAATCTATTTTGTAACGCTGGCGGTTTCGCGTTTTAGCTCTTCTTTTAGGGCGAGAACTTGCTCCAGTGGGAGTGAACAACAGTCCGCGATTTCTTTTTCAGAAAGTTTATTCAGAGAAAGCAAATTCTTCACGTTGGCGATGGCGTTTTCCTGTACGCCTCGCTTAATGCCATTTTTTAAGCCACGTTTCAAGCCCTCAGCAAGAGCGATTTTTCTAGCTTCGGCGGCTCTTTCTTTTCCATATTCTTCTATAATCCTACACATAGTTCTGACTCCTTCTGTTTCTTGTTTGTGATAACGAACCTTTTCCGCTAGTTCGTTATAGTTCATTTCATCGGCATTTGGTGTGCAGAAATCATGCATCAGTTTGCCGAGCGCGTCATTACCACGATATTTTCCATTCACGTAGATTATATTACACCCGTCGTCAAATGGCAAATAGGTACTGTCCGTTGTCGCAAGTTCTATAGTTTTCCTGACTTTGTAGAACGGTTGCCCTAGTCCGTAATAATCATTCTCCGTGATGAAAATGATATACATTTCGGGCAGCTGCGAGAAGTCCTTTTTCTTTTTGAGACTGTGACTGTCAAGCATAGCCTGGTTGTATCGAACCCGTTTTGGCGAAGCCCCTTTGTCCTCCCGCTGAACCTCGACGTTGTACACTTTTCCATTAGTGTCCTCCGCGAGAATGTCCAGCTTAACCGAGCGTCCGAACAGGTTCCGCTTTTCTTTCTGAGTCGTGACTTTCTTAACGCGAAGGTCGTCACGGCTGAGAAGAATCCGCAGAAGGAATTCCGTGATTTCGTTATCGCCGTCGAACACTACGGTCATGAAGTCATCGTCCATGAGTCGCATGGCCTGTATTCGTGCGAGCATTGCCGGATCGATTGTGTCCAAAAAACTTGGCATGTTTTCTTTACCTCCATACCTATTTATTTCCAAAAAAATTCGATTTTCGGCAATGCAAATTCGAATTTGTCAGAAAAATCCAAAAAATAATTAAGAAATAAACTGAGAAGTTCTTTTTTTACAGAAAATCCCGCCCAGCCGTGGAACCCCGAAGTTCTGGAGCGAACGAAGAGAGCGGAAGAATGAGCGTGAGCGAAGGGTGGAAGGGCGCAAGGAAGTGGATTTGCGTATTGTATCTTTTAAAACACCATCGCCCCGAAAAGCAAAGCGAGAATTTTGCATGGCAAGATTCTCGTCAGAAATCCAAAAAATAATTTGAAAAAAAATAAATTTTTGATAAATTTAATAAAAATTTATGAAAAATTTAAGAAAAAGCTTTAAGTTACGTTAAAGTATTTGATATAATATTTCGAAAAGAAAGAATACCCTAAAAGTTTAAAATGAAATGCCTGTTTTTCCGCAGGTATTGATGGCAAAGGCTTCGAGTCCTTGTAGTTTTACTTTGGCGGGTGTTTTTTTTCGTTGTATTCTGCATATTTTGCCCAAGTGTCGAGTTTTAGCATATCTGACAATTTCAAAACACGTCATTTTGGGATTATCTGATAATTTGCATAACTCGAAATTAGAGCTATTTAACCGAAGTATTTCGTCTTTGCTGGAGGTTTGTTATGAAAAAAGGCTTCGTTGTTAATTTGTTGAAGTGCTGGTATTTCTTTATTTTTGCCGCTTCAATTGTAGTTTTTTGGTCTTGCGGTGAAGAGTCGGGGTTGGGCAGCGCGATTGACACTAAGGCGCCTGTTCTTTCCATTGATTATCCGAAAGCGTCTGGTTCAGCTATCCGCGATTCATTTGTTCTTGCAGGCGAGGTGTCTGATGACAAGTCAATTTCCCGCATCACTGTTGTCGTAAAGAGTCTTGATGACGGTGGAAAAATCACGGATTCTTATTTTGCTGACTACGACGTTACTAAAAAGCGCTGGTGGATCGACCTCAACTCTTATGATCCTTCCAATGCCGATTATCACAACGGCTGGCAATATCCTGACGGAAGATACGAATTCAGCGTAACGGCCTTTGACAATGCTGGCAATAATTCCGGAACTTACTCAAAGACTTTCGAACTCGACAATACTCCGCCGCTTTTTATCATTTCAAATCCTGGCGTAATTAAAAAGACTGGGCTTAGTCCTTCTGCTTACGGCTCAATCTTCACGATTGACGGCACTATCTCTGACAACCACACAATCTCCTTCATGGACGTAATGATTTTCGACATCAACGGAGTCTGTGTCTCTTCAGAATCTTACGAGGGCGCGAATATCCCGTTCTACCGCGAAGAAGACATTGCGACTGCAGGCGGCACGAGCGTTCAGATTGCTCAGTATGCAAATGATGCTTCATCAGACAAACGCTCTGCTTTGAACACGCGCTACACTCAGCTCCATGAATCTGACACAGGTACGGAATATTACTACGCCGAAATCAAACTCACCGATTCCACAAAGGTCTACAAAAATCCATGGAAAGACGAATCCCGGACAGCCGAAGAGATTGAGGCCGACGAACTTGGAAATTCAACTTCATCGCTCTACCTTTATGATGATGTCTATTCTCCTCTTATCAGTTCGAAAAAAGGTCTGGGCTTGAGTGCGGCGAATCTCAAGGACATTATTTCCGGCGTTTACGATGGCGATTTGGACCGCTCTGAAATTCTTGCTCTTCTTGAACAAAAAAGATACGACACTTCGGACTCTTCTGAAACTGAGCCGATGGCAAACAAACTCAGTTTCTCCCTCAACCCGGAGGCAAACCCGACATACACTGTCAACGGTTTTGAATTTGGTTTTACGCCTGACGATGTTCTTCAGTCTGCATCAAGTGGAAACACTGTTTCGGTAACAATTTCTGCAGGTCTTGATGGCACGAACATTGCGCCTGAGAAAGTTCGCGTTTGGATGAAAACATTGTCTTCACGCCCGGCTGATCCTGAGCCCATCAAGTCAGATTTGATTTTACTGGAAACAGAAGTTGAGGCTCTTGAGCGGGATGACGAAACTGAATTCATCGATGCTCTTCATGAGACTGAGGAAACTCATGCAACGAATGTAAGCGTAAACGGCGAGTCATGGAAACTTATCTACGATTATTCTCTCAATAACTCAAAGGGCAATTCCGTCGTTACAAAGACTTTCAGCGTCACTCTTCCTGAAGGCATCGAAATGTCAAAATATTACATTCTTGGCATAACCGGCTGCGATATTGACGATGTTGAATTCGCTCAGAAAACTGTCTACGGATTTGAAGGAAACACAATTGGCGTCCCACCGATTATAACATTTGATTCTCCTCAGAATCTTTCTGTCTGGCCGGATTTTGAAAAACCGGAATTCAAGGGAACGGCAGTAATCCCATCAAAGTCTCTTTATCTCCGCATCACTGATGAATCAACGAACACTTTGATTGGCGAGTACACGGACAAAACAACCTGCCGAATCGAAGACGAAAAAAATGTCTGGACAAATTCTGAGCTAGGGGCTTTGACATGGAATACCGAGGAAGAAAAATGGTATCTTGATGCGACAAAATTCCCTGAGCTCATCGAAAAATTCAATCACGAAAAAGCGAAAGGCCTGCACTGGCTTGCAACGGTAAAAGTCTCAGGAAAATCATCTTCTGCTCATGAAGGTGAGTTCATTCAGAGCATCCATATCGACACTGTGAGTCCTAAAGTTGTTCTTTCTTCCATTAGTCCGAGCGTAATTGGTTCGGGGTATTTCGGTGCCGGGGATCAGGACATTTATCTCAACGGTAAAATCTCAATCACGGGCAACGTAGAGGACCTGAATCTTTCTGATGATGACGATGCGGTCTCTTATGATATTCTTGCGAGCGTGGACGGTTCGGAGCCTGTTTCTATTCTTTCGGAACTTATTGCGAAGAAGGAAGAGCTTGGGCTTGATGCTACGGCTCTGGACGGAAAGTTTGACGGAAAGCTCGGAAAAGTGTTCTCAATCAATATTCCGATTGATACGAATATGATTACAAAATATTTTGGAGAGACTGACCGTAAGATTCAGACGGAATTTGTCGTAACGGCAAAAGACAAGGCCGGAAATGTCGGAACTTATTCTTCAAAACTTCTCAACAAAACTGATGAAAACCCGGCAGGAAAGAATTTCGTGATTTATCAGGAGACAAACCGCCCTAAAATCACGTTTGGCATAAATACTGATTCACTTATCACGCAGGAAAATGGAATCGAGGATGGAAAAAATCTCTTCGGAATTACGAACAATAATATACTTGAAATCTCCGTCTCTGATGATGATTCTTCTGTAGACTGCGAAATTTTTATCTGGAAGCTGGGAACTGCCCAGCCTGAAGCTTCGGACCATCCGAAAATAATGGCAGGTAAAATTTATTATACCCTTCCGTCTGTGCCTGGAACTTACAACGTAAAGGTTGTGGCAAGGGATTTTATCCGCACTGAGACAAATACCGATGAAGACAATCCGACCGGAATCAATGTCACGGGGCCTTTTGTAATCGGTGTGGATCCGGGTGCTCCTGTTTTGAGCGTAGAATACCCTTCAAAGAATCTGTGGATTTCTGCTGACAAGGATATTGTTGTTTCTGGAACTGTTTCAAAGCGGGTGGGGGTAACTGTTTCTGGTTATGTCTACTCCGAGAGTGAAGGTGAGGGTGAAAGCGAGCCTGAAAACAATCAGGTCAAGGCCGTTGACGTCACTGACATTGAGCTGAGCGAAACCGAAAACAAGGACAAAACTTATTCTTTCACAGGAAAATTCAAACTTCCTGCTGATGCACAAGGAAAATATGTCCTTCGCATAGAAGCAAAAGATGTTTACAAGCATGAGACGTACGTTGATATTGATATCGGTGTTGATAAAACAGCTCCAGTCTGGAAAGAAGACTATGAAAAATCTCCGTTCAGGGTGAGCAAAAAGCCTTATTCCTACACGGAAGGGGAGACCGGTCACACCTGGTACAATGCGGAATCCCTTTTGTTCTCTGGCGCATGGAAAGAATCTAAGGATGAAAGCGGAATTGAGTCCGTTTACTGGAAAGTGATTAAGGCCGGTGAGACTGATGAGCCTCCTTCGTCTCAGGCTGATTTTGCGAATTCCTTTGTAACCAAGCGTGAAGAAGGCACAGACTACGAAGTCTTCTCTCAGAACCTGGGCAGCTTTATCGTCAAGAATGACGAGAACGGCAATGCCCAGCCAAACATCGTCTACATGATGGCCTGCGACAATGCTGGAAACCACAGCGCCGTCAAAAAATTCTACATATACATTGATGCCGAATCTCCTTCTTTTGAGTCGGACAAAAACGGCACACAGTATTCGAACAAAAAATTCCCGATCGAAGTTTCTGGCTCTGCTACAGATGATGCCGCTGGCGTAGCTTCTGTTTCGCTGACAATTTCTCTGGACAACACTTCCGTTCCGCTTGAAATTTCAGAAGGCGTAAGGGAAATCCAGTCAACCCTTTATGAAGGCAATGATGCAAGCGACGTGAACAGAAAAAGATGGAAGGCAACGATTCCGCAGTCTTTCCTTGAAACTCTGCAAGAAAAACCGTACGCCGTCAAGGCAATAATCCTGGACAAGGCCGGAAACAAATCTTCCTCAACGATTTTCCGAATTGATGTTGATGACAAGGAGCCTGAGATAAAAAATATTGATTTTACCGACGGTTCAGAGACTTACACCGTCTGCAGAGGCGAAAAAGACGGAAGTGAAGTCTTCTACGCTCACAACGGAAACAATTTCTCTTTGACCGGTTCGGTGCAGGATGCAAAGGCTGGAATTGAATCCATCAAGATTTATGCTGACTTGAATCCAGAGGACGAAAATCCGGTGCCGATAACCGAGGTGACTTCTCTCCCTGTCTATAACATTGATCTTTCAAAGGAAAAATATCCTGGGGAATCGGTAAAACTGACACTCGTGGCCACTGATCATGCGGGCAATCAGAAAACCCATGAGCTTAATGTGGTTTTTGACAATCAGGAGCCGGAAGACATTCATGCAATCGATGCAAACAAGAAGGATATTTTCTTCAGAATTGGCGAGAATGCTAACGATGATGTGGAGCCTTCTGATTCACTTTGGAATGATGATTTGGACAAAGACGTTGGCGGCAAATACTCGGAAGGAACTTACGGAAACGCGAGCACAGTGCGAATCCGGGGAACTTTCAGGGAAGACGGCAGCGGACTTGCCATGATTTACTACAAACTTATTTCTGGTGAAATGGATGAGTCTGAAATCCTTGAGGAAGGAAAATCATTCTTTGCAAATTACAAGACTCTGGCCGACGGATACTTTGCTCCGCTCAAAAAAGATAAATATGAAAGCAGGCGGGTATTCTTTAACCTGACGGAAAACGGCAAAGTCACAAATAAGAAAGATGATGAAGTTGATTTTAATGATTCAAACTCAAGCTACAAGGACTTTGCAAAAGATTTCGGAACTTTTGGAGGAAAATCTTACGCCACAATCACCTCAAACTATGACAACGTGATTTCTGGATTTTCTCTTGGAAAGAATTATCTCTTCCTTGCTGCCGTGGACAATGTTGGAAATGCGGTACTCAACGGAATCAAACTCAAGGATTCTTCTGCGGAAGGCGGCTACGTATTGCACCCGGATGTCTCGATTAACGTGGACAATCAGGTTCCTCAGGCTAGCCGTACAAAAGCTGAAGATGAAGACGACATTTACTACACAAATAAAAAAGCCGGTTCGGCAACAAACACAATCTCAATTACAGGCACCGCTTCTGATGCAGACGCAGGCTTACGGAGCGTAGTCATCAAAAACGGTGAGAAAGAAATTACCGTTAAGAACAGTGAATACGGAAAAATAGAAATCACTTCTCCTGATGATGCGAATGTTGAGGCGAAAACTGGTGACAAAAACTGGAGCTGGAAGGCTGAAATTAAGGCAGACAAATTCTTTGCTGATTCACCGGACGGATCCACTTCCATTGTCGCAATCGTGACTGATGATGCGGGCGTGGGAAATTCACAGACCGTGAACCTTGCAACTGTCGTCATTGACACAAAGAGCCCGGAAGTGGTTCTGGACATGCCGAAAGATGCCAATCCTACTTCTTCAGAAAACATCGAAATAAACGGCATTATTTCTCTTTCTGGAAGCGTAAAGGATGAAAACACTCTGTCTGAAAATAACGAGGATGATGGCAGCAACACAGTGACTGCAATCCGTTATGTGAAGGTTGCTTCAAGCTCGGTCTCTGCGCCTGAAAATGACAGCACTTCATGGAAAGAGATTCCGGGGCTTTCAATCACGGGCAGCTACACATATACCGCATCAGGATTTGACACAACTAAATTTGATGATGAAACGTTCTATTATATTCAGACTGTAGCCGTGGATAAATCTGGTAACACCGGCTATTCTCCAGCTTGCCTGGTAAAAATTTCCCAGGACTCAGACCGCCCGAAGGTAAAAATCAATAACCTTACGCCAAACGGAGATTCATACATCCTTAAATATGGAAACAAGGCTCAGGTAACGGGAACGCTCACAGATGATGACTCGACAAATTCCCAGACAATCAAAAAACTTTTCATCACGGAAAGTGCATACACTGGAACTGGTACGGAACCGACGAATCTCGTTTCGTTCACGGCATCGACTGGCGACTTTACGTTCACGCCTTCGGACACGGAAGACGGAACGAAGACTTTCTACATATATATTGAAGACAATGATGGAGGAAAATTCTACACAACTGCCACGGTTACAGGAGAAGGAACTGAATCAAGTCCTTACAAGTACCTTTCAAATCCAAAGATTTATGTGAAGGGAATTGCTGTTGCCGAAAGAGAAAACACTTCTGTATTCTCGTATGGCTCAGACGGAACGAACCCGGTCGTGGGACTCGGTGAGGGACTTCCATATGCTTCGACTGAAGGCCCCGTCGCAAAAGACGACAGCGGAAATGACTTTGCACTCACGACAGCCGACAAGCAGACAACAAACGCCACTTTGAATGCAAGCTTCAAGACAGGTGGAAGCACGAGACGTTACGTTAAGTTCTACTTCACTGCCAGTGATGCAAGCGGTGTTTCCGGCATGAGCGTGGAATTCAAGAACGAGAACGGCGAGCCTGTGAAAAAACTTGCCTCTGCTTCAAAAATCGGCGATGTGGATATGACAGGCTTTGAGCCAAGCGGAACGTTTGATGATTCTTCAAACGGTGCTTCAAACGCTAAATGGGAGACCGGCCTTATCGATATGAGCGAATTCCCTACGGGACTGTGCGCAGTTTCTGTGACCCCTTACGACAACGCAGGACTTTCAGGAAACGGAACATTCCAGTTCTACGTTGATAACAGCGCGCCTGAGATTGAAGTAAGAAGCCCTTCTGGAACCGAAGTTACTGGCTCTGTCTCAATCTCAGGTACAGCAAACGATACTGGGGCTGCAGGAACTTCAAACATCCAGTGGATTGTTCCTGCGACAGCCCAGACCACAACATTCAACGCAAAAACAAGTGACGCTGAAAAACTTGCATACCTCCAGAGCCTTTCTTGGAACGGTGGAGACAAGGCCCTTGCTGACAAGGCGACTATAACTTCATGGCAGTTCGACTTTAACGGTCAGTATGATACGGCATCATCAGACAGTGACCATTTCGTATTCTCAGCGGGCAATCCTCTTTTCAATGTTTACGACAAGCCTGATTTCGCCACAAACGACGATTACGCATCAACAGGCTTGTACTATCTGCCGGTCTACTTCCTTGCGACCGACGCTTTGGGCAACGCTTCTTACAGCACAGGATTCTACATCAAGCATAACCCTGACGCGGACAGACCGAAACTGGTATTCACTTATCCGACAAAAGACAATTACAAGAGCGACTCAGAACAGTATGCGGTTCTCGGAGGCACAATCCGCGCGACAGGTTCTGCGGAGATTCCTTCTGGAACAACGACTGTAGGCGCGATTTACTATCAGATTGCAGATGAAGACGGTGCGTTCGATTCTGACGACATGGCACAGGCTACAACATACGGCTACACAGTCGTAAGGGCATGGGACGCAATCAACGCAATAAGGGGAACGTCTTTCACTTCTTCAACAACACTTACTGACGCACAACTGAAAGAGTTCGGCTTTGCCTCAAACGAAGCTTTCCAGTCATGGTGGGGCGTTAAGGCAAACGGTACCGCTTCATGGAACCTGGTTCTAAATTCAAGCGGAGAATTGAATCCTTCAGGCACTTCGTCAACGAAAAATATCACTTTGAGAGCCTGCGGTATCAACGCGGACGGAAAAATGGGTGCATGGACGAGCGGCGACAATGTAATCGCAATCCATGTTGACAACACGGCTCCTGTAATTTCCGGAGTGGTAAACCAGTATTCAAACGGAACTGCCGCCATTACAGCCGTTCCGACAACCGCATACACTTCGAGCCAGACTTATGAGACCGACATGTACCTCCGCGGTTACTGGACTTTTGTGGCAACCGTTGTTGATGAAACCGAAGTAAAATCTTACTCGGT
The DNA here is from genome assembly GCA_902785455.1 of uncultured Spirochaetaceae bacterium. GTDB lineage: Bacteria > Spirochaetota > Spirochaetia > Treponematales > Treponemataceae > Treponema_D. The sequence continues at coordinate 5,005 of CACZYY010000041.1, read as the reverse complement.
ACTCAAAGGCTCCACTGCACTTACGAAAGGAACTGATTACTTTGTTGAAAGCGGCGTAACAGATTCTTCAACAAGCAAGAACGGCTACCGCCTATACATTCCGATTCCGAAGGATTCGGGCATCGTTGAAATCACAATAAACGCCAGCGACAACGATCATGATTCTTCTCTGAAATACTCATTCAAGATTGACGAAACTGCTCCTTCTCTGGAAAAACTTACAGGAAACGGAACATCGTTCGAAAGTGATGATTTTGAATCAATCGAGGACTCAAACTATCAGTTCATAGTTGCAGGTTCTTCAACCGACGAAGGTTCTGGAGTTGAGAACATCCTCTTCTACTATATGAGAAAGAACGGTGTAACAGGAACCATCGGAACAGATGTTGTGATGGATCCGATGATTACAAGTTCAACAGATGACGCTAAAGTTCCAATGTCTGACCTTACAGCCCGAACGTTCACTCAGGGAAACGATGAATTCACTCTCTACGCAAAAGCCTACACGGGAACTGCAACGACAGAGACATTCACCTCGGATTCTGCATACGACGCACACGTCCGCGTTGGCGGCATCGTTGAAATCGACGGCATCCTCCATACGATTTCTGCAATCAGCGGAAACACGGTGACATTCTCTCCGTCACTTTCCGCAGCAAAGACTTCATTCTCGGCTTACTTCCCGATTGCGCAGGTAATCGACAACAGCGCGACAGAAAAAGTAAAAAGCTATTCGGCAAATCCGTTCACCTTTGAAAAGGGCGATGACGGCGACAAAATGCCTGAATCGTTCTCAAAGAGCAGCAAGACATGGACGTGGGATGCTTCAATCCATTCGACAAACATGCCGGACGGTCCTGCAAGCCTTGTAATCCTCGCGTTCGACAACGCAGGAAACGTTGCAGGAAAAACAATCAACACGAAGATTACGAACAACGCTCCTCGGCTCGCAAAAGTCTTCCTTGGAACAGACCTTTCTGGCGACGGAAAATATGTGAACTCTACAAGCCTCACGGAAATCGTCGAGTACAACATCATCGGCGCGGAAGGCGTGACACAAAGCGCGTACACCCTGGACTTTACTGAAAAGCAGAGCGACGGCACGACAGCCAAATATTCAGCCGGCACGTTCAAAATCAAGAACGGACTTGCCGTAATCCCTGAACTTACAGGCGGAAACGGCGACATCGGCATGGTCTTGAAAACTGATGCTACAGGTGCAACTGCCGTAACGGGAACTGTTACAGACGCAACTTCTTCAAGTTCAGAGACAGACACTGACGGAAACATAAGCGCAAGCTTCACCGGAACAGTTGCGGGCACATTCAAAGGCTCGAACGCAAGCTACAAGATGCACGCATTTACAGTGGCTTCTGGTGACTTGGGCGATGACGGAACAAACAAGGGAATGAGCTTCACGTTCTGGGATTCAACAGAAGAAACAACTCAGGGAACTGACTCCCAGTACTCAGTACTCTATGTGAAGAATTTCACGGTGGCGCAGAATGACACGACAAAACCGACAGTAGTTGTGAATCCGTTCTACTGGAATTCGGCTTCTGAAAATTCTCTCTATGGAAACTCAAGTGGCAACGGCCACATCGAGCTTGAGGCGGACTGGAAGGAAACAGACGCTTACAAGAAGAACGAGGCAGAGACCGACTCAAGCAAGAAAAACTCCATATACGACGGCGACCCGAAAGTCTCTGGAAAAATCACGTTCACAGGAACCGCCTACGACGACGTGCGCCTCGGCTCAATCAGCGTGACATTCGGTTCTGTCTTGAGCGAAACTGTCACTGCGACATACGATTCTGCAAACAGCGTCTGGACTGTGCCTGAAAAGACTGTTGCAAGCGACGGCTACGAATTCTCCGTTGTGGACGCGACAAGCTCTGACGTGGGCAACTACGGCGATTCAGTCTACTTTGACCAGAAAGGACACAAGGTCTACTGGACTCTTTCAATTGACACGGCAAAAATCACGAACCAGGTCGGAACTGATGTAGTGCTCACTGTCCTTGCAAAAGACGCGAAGGGCAATACGACCGCGGCAAGCTCAATCACGCCACCTGTCACCACAAGTGGCTACACAGTCACCGATGGAACGACCAACAAACCGACATACCAGATGGACGTCGTTCCGTACATCACGAGCGTTACGACCAAGCTTTCAGACCTCAAGAAGAACAACCCGAGCGTCTACAACAGGACTGCCCGCGGCCACTATCCTGTCGCGAGCGACGAGAAAATCACGTTCTCAGGCTTCAACTTGGGCGACAATACTACTCTTGATGTCTTAACTCTTACAGCTTCCGGGGCTTACGACTTTGCCGTTAACGGAATCACCGCGCTCAACAACAAGAACGACAACGATGCGAAAGGCAATTACGATAAGACCGTAAATTTGGCCACAAGCCCGACCGGCAGCAAGTCAATCTACGACAACTACTACAACCGTGTTCCGAACGGCGACAACAACAACCTGCTCACGGACGATGTGGTGATTGATGTGTGGCAGATTAATTCAAATGTTGCTCAGGCACAGGGCTCTGCTTATATTGCGGAACCAATTATGAAAATAAACCCTGTTAGCGGTATGTTGAATTTTGCCTATAATAGTGGACCTGGAAATTTCTCAATGGCAAACGGCACGACTACTTCTCATACAACTTGGGTTGGTAATCTTGCCCGAATGACTACTGCTGGATTTACGGTTGATGAAAATGGTGTTACTCATGGTATTACAGTAGGACTTGATACAAATCCTGGTTCTGGTTCTGCAGGACGTATGCAATATGTTACAAGCAAGTGGGGGCAGGCTAAATCTGATTCAAGGGATGGAGGCAAATTAGGAACACAAGGAAACTATGAAGGTACTCAATCTTCTAGATTTGAGACAATAGGTGCTCCTGCTGGAACTTATAATGGTACAACTTATGATGGCTTCCTCTTTATGGAAGACAGGTTTGCATCTCCTTCACTTGCAACAGCAATACATAAAGATGAATCTAATGTGGAGCATACTTATGTTTTCTTGGCTTATTATGATGATTTAAATAATGAAATAAGATTCAGATATGGTGATTTGAACGATACTACCAATCATACGATTGGTAGGTCTTTTGGAGGTTTCCAAGATGCTTGGGTTTATGGAAAGGGTAAGACAGGAGATGGAAATCATGGATCATTTAATACGAATAAAAGACCTCAAGATTATAGTGTAATAGCAGCTTCGGGCGTTTCTGGTAATTATCTTTCAATAGATCTTATAAAAGGTTCTACAATAGATGCTGATGTTATTGTTGCAACCTGGCAGGATTCTGTTGCTGGTAACTGGTATTATGCATATAAAATGAATCCTTGTACTGATAATGACTTAGGTGTAACTATTCCAGAAGGTAAAACATTAAAAGACGGTTATTGGAGCACCCCTATTCTTCTTGCTTCTAACGCAGGAGAAGACTGTCATATTTCTGTTGACCCTAGAGGTGGTGTACATCTTGCTGCTTATGATGCTTCTGGAGCAAATCTTCTCTATGCATATTTTGCAAATTATAATGCTTCTTCTCATCAGATTGTAACTGTTGACTCATATAATTTTACAGGAGAGCATCTTACACTTGATACAGCTCTTTCTTCTGATGGTAAATATGTAATTCCATTTATTGGATATTATATGAGTTCTGCTAAAAAGCCTAAGATAGCAAAGCTTGATAATGTTATAAAAGCAAGTGATGGTAGTGGATCTATTCCTTCTGGTGTTGACAATCTTGATGCTGTAAATGGTAGCTGGGAAGTCTCTGTTATTCCAACAGAAAGCTTGTATTCCGAAAATTACGCTTATAGTCATGTAAACGTCGGTGTATGGAAAGATTCTGATGGAAAAATTACGAATTCAACAAGACCTGCTGAAGGAACACAAAATGTTGATACATGGGTAGGAAACAACAAAGCAGTAGCTGATGAAACAAATGGATATTTCTGGGGTAATGGAACAGACAATCCAGTTCTTGGTTATGCGATAAAAGTAGGAACCCGCGGAAAAACAAACCGCTCCGAAAAACAAAGAATTGCCTTTCGGAGCGGAACTTTTCCAGAATCTAAAAGTTACGGAAAAGCAGTTAGTTTGTCACGCTCTCCAATTCCGCGACCAGCTCTTCCTTAAGCGCAAGAACCTGCTCCAGAGGAAGCGAGCAGCAATCAGCTATCATTTCCGGTGACAGGTTTGCTTTTTGAAGTAAATTCTTCGTATTTGCAATTCTCGCATCTTCCGCGGCAATCTTCTTTTGCACTTCAATGCTTTGCTCAGATTGTTGAAATACTCAGCGTGATTCACAAAGAACCACGCTGTTGTTTTTACATTGTAGCTGCTACATTCTCGTGCGCAAGTTCTTCTTTAAGCGCAAGCACCTGCTCCAGAGGAAGCGAGCAGCATCGTGCAATTTTCTCCGGTGAATCGCCTTCTTGAAGAAAATTCTTCGCATTGGCGATTTTTGTAGCTTCTTCGCCATCTTCATAGGCGATCTTCTTTTGCACCTCTATGAACTTTTCCTGGTCCCATTCACCGAAAATCATGGATTGCTCCTCTTTGCTAAGATTATTGAAATACTCGGTAAGCAGCTTCCCCTGCCGGCACTTGTTGAGCGCGTACTTGGGCGGATTCTTCTCTCCGTTTCGCTTTCCTATTCTAGCATACTCCGTAAAATTTGAATATGCAAGCAAGGCCTCGCATTTCTGGAGAATCGGGTGATTCGCGTTCTTGTTGATGTTGTAGATTTTTACAGTCAGGTCTAGCGAGAGTGATTCGGGCAAGTCTTTTAAATTTGCAGCTTGCTTTATCTCCTTGAACGCATCCGAAAGCCTCATGATTTTTTCCTGCGGGAAAGCGTCATCTCCGTTGTAGAAAACGTAACATTCCGGGCGAGGCAGCTTGATTTCCTTCGTGTTGTATTTGTCGTTGTCGGTGAAGAAGCGGTTGTAGTGCGCCACCAGATATTCCAGG
>CACZYY010000040.1 GCA_902785455.1 uncultured Spirochaetaceae bacterium | reverse complement strand
TCCTGAATCACCACTTTCTGCAGCACAAGCCGAGAACACAAACAAAACCACGCAAAGACAAGCCATCGTCAGGAAGATTTTTTTCATATCAGAACTCCTATTTTTGAAACTCATAAACTCAAAAAGAGCAAGTATTTAGAGACAGTTATGCTATTTGAGTTACAAATTCAATTCTAATTATCTTTTTGAGTTTTGTAAATCGTTAAATATATCTAATTGAATTATCATAGTGACATGGGGAAATCATTCAGGGAAAATGTAAGAACAGAATTGGAGTTTTTTGGGCTTTCAGTTAAAGAACTATCGCAGAAAACAGAAATACCCTATCAGACGCTGCAGAATTATCTAAACGCACGTGCAACAATGCCACCCGCCGACTATGCCTCAATGCCACCCGCCGACTATGCCTGCCGAATTGCACGAGTTTTGAACACCACGGTAGAAGAATTGGTCGGAGAAATCCCGAATCAAAAGAATATCGAAAAAGTAAAACAAAACACCCGAATAATCACAATGCTTGAAAAAATCAAATCCGAAGATAAAAAAGCATTTCTACAACTTCTAGCAAGCCTTTCGGAAAAATAAAAAAATTTTCCATTTTCCCAAAAATGTAGTACAATGCGATAACATGACCTTCCTAATCCTATCCGACATCCACGGAAGCGCAGAATGCCTCGAAACGGCCCTTGCTTCCTTTGAAAACAAAGTTGACGCAATCATCATGCTTGGCGACTATCTCAACCACGGTCCGAGGAACCCGCTCCCTCAAGGATGGGACACTAAGCGCACCGCGGAGCTTTTGAATGAGCGCAAAGAAAAGCTTATCTGCGTGCGTGGGAACTGCGACAGTGAGGTTGATGAAATGATGCTCACCTTCCCGTGCCTCAACGCTTACAGCACAATCGCACTCCCCACACAAGGCGGAATCCGCCGGCTCTTTTTGCACCACGGTCATCTTTACGACCGTGCAAAACTTTCAAGCTGGCTTCCAAAAGGCACAATCGTTCTGAGTGGTCACACGCACGTCACCGTTATGGAAGAAGAAGACGGTCTTTTCTACTTTAATCCAGGCTCAATCTCGCTCCCAAAATGCGAAGACGGCAAAACCTGCGGAATCTTGGAAGTGGAAAACGAGAAAGTGAAAATCGGACTCTATTCTATAGAAGGAAATTTGATTCGAGCAAGCGAAGTTTAATTTTTACATTGCAAAAAAAAGGCGTTAAGGAGTGAAACGGCTTACGAAAACACTCGTTTTGTGCTGCCGCGTTAGCGGCAAACGTATATAGTTACAAGCACAAAACGCGTGTAGCATGCTAGCATGCGTTTTCGATAAGCCGTTTTCACGACTGGAAGCCTTTTTTTTATGCACTTACTATTTGATTCTTTCCGCTGCGCTTGCCCGTGTAAAGCCTGTTATCGGCAATTCTGATTACTGATTCGTAATTGATTAAATCCGTGCCCGTACACATTCCGACAGTCATTGTGATTTTTATTTTTTTAGAATCGAATTCAACGGTTGTGTTCCGGACTTTTTCGCAAAGCTCCGACAAATATCCGTATGCCTTGTTTTCAGCTGTCTGGGGCATAAAAAGTATGAATTCTTCGCCGCCCCACCTGACCGGAATATAACCTTTGTTAGCACAATCACCGATTATTCCACTGACCGTCTGCAAAACGGCATCCCCAGCCTGATGTCCGTAAGTGTCATTGATTTTCTTAAAGTCATCGATGTCAAATATTGCGATTGTATACTCGCTTTCGTTTTCATTTTTGTTGCGCTCCATGATATACTCAAAAAACCGGCGGTTAAAAAGGCCTGTCAATAAATCATGATTGCTGGTATACGCAAGCTTTTCGCTAGTAGTGTTCAATTCAAAAAAATAAAGATTTGAGATATAAAACAACGTAAAAAGAGTTATGCACAGATTCAAGAAACAAATTTTATTTTTATAAACTTCCATGAGGGGCAAATATTCAGGAAAAAGACAGATTCGATTTATGTAAATCAAAAGAATCGCTATCGCAAACAGACTTCCGATTGTCTGATAAATATGCTTGAGCCTTGTCTTAGGTGGAAGAAGATAAAAAATCACGGAAATCATTCCAACCACAAAGAAAATATAAAAAAATCCGCCGCCAGAAAATATTTCACTTAACAATGAAAAAGTAATTATCTCAAAGTAGGTAAAACCGATGTAAAAATCCTGATTCCGCTTAAAAAGCAGGAGCACCATTATATAGAAAACTGTACTGAATATATTCAAGATTAAGAGCGGAAAAATTCCAAGCACGCCAAAAACAACAGCGTAAACGGCATGGACAGAAAGACACATCAGCAAAAAAAGCAGGGTTTTCTTTTTAGAAAGAAAATCCATAAAATTTTCCATAATAGACTCTCCAGAAAAGCGAAATATTGAAATACATTTAATTTTATATCACCTTTCTGGAATCGTCAAATTTTCAGTCTTTTTTGCTAATCCATATTCTGAAGCTCAATCGCGATTTCTTCCATCTCGCGGTCAGTCATGGCGATTGTCTCCGCCACACGGAAAAGCTCCCGCCTAATGCTCTCTGGAACATTCGTAGTGGTTTTGTAGTGCAGTTCGTGCTCAAGGCAAGCCCAGAAATCCATGGCTATCGTTCGAAGCTGAATCTCGACCTTAACATGATGAGTAGTCGTCGAAAGATAAACCGGAACCTGAATCACGAGATGCAAACTTCGGTAGCCGGATTCTTTAGGATTTTTGATGTAGTCCTTTTCTTCGAGAAGAGTGATGTCTGGCTGCTTCAGAAGCATATCACGCACAGAATAAATGTCAGAAATATACGGACATATTACGCGGACACCCGCAATATCGTGAAGATTTTCGACCATTGACTCAAAAGTAACAGGTAAATTCCGCTTTTCAAGCTTACCCGCAATGCTCTGCGGCGTCTTTACACGAGATTTAACAGTTTCAATTGGATTTCTCCTGCCAGAAACCTTGTTTTCTTTATTGAGTATGTCCAGTTTTGTTTCTATCTGTTTGATTGCGCTCTCGTAGACCATCATTATCTGCTGAAATTCGAACGCCATCTTATAAAAATTATCAGGATTATTCATCAAATCCTTTGTAACAGCTATAGGAAGCTCCCTGTCAGGAACCGCTTCATAAGCAAGTTCATCTATATTCAAAATACAGCCCCATGAAATCTTTTTACTATATAAACAAAAGATAATGAAAAAAGTTTCAAAAGACAAGAAAAAACGGGACCCGAAGTAAAGCCTTCAAAGTCCCGTGATAAATTACATCAATTTTCCGAATTTTCGCTCCAAGTCCTTAATCAGCTTGTACTCAAACGAATCCACAAGCGCGATATACGAAGCTTCAATTACGTCGCTGCTAACGCCCATCGTTGCCCAATGCTCGTCTCCGTCGCTTGACTCAATCAAAACGCGAACCCGGCTGGCCGTAGCTCCCTTTCCGTCAAGGACACGGACTTTATAATCAGTAAGATGAATCTGAGCCACATTCGGATAGAACTGCTCCAGAGCCTTTCGCATTGCAACGTCGAGCGCATTTACAGGACCGTCACCGTCCCCCGCCGTCACGACAACCTTTCCGTCAACATCAATCTTGAACTGGGCAAATGCGCTCTGATCATCTGCAAAGCGCGGGAACTCACCGCTTGTCTTGTAATAATGAAGATTATAGAACGGCTGGTACTTTCCGATAGCCTTGCGTACAAGAATTTCAAAGCTTGCGTCCGCGCCCTCAAACTGATAGCCCTGATGCTCAAGTTCCTTAACGCGATTGACAATCTCTGCGACAATAGGACTTGATTTCGTGAGGGTTTTGTCGAATTTCTGAACCTTCTCGACAATCATGCTCTTGCCCGCAACTTCACTCATAAGGAAGACTCGTTCATTTCCAACGCTCTCAGGAGTAACATGCTCGTATGCAAACGGATTTTTGATAACGGCATCGATATGCATTCCTGCCTTGTGTGCAAACGCACTTCCACCGACATAAGGCATTCCGGCTTCAAGGGCAATGTTTGTAATCTCGGCGACCCGCTTACAAATCGGAGTGAGATTCTGCATATTCTCAGCAGGAATACAAGAGCAGTCCATTTTGAGCTGTAAGTCAGCAATAATAGAAGAAAGATTTGCGTTTCCAGTGCGCTCACCAAATCCGAGCAGAACGCCCTGAACATGCGTTGCTCCGGCCTCAACCGCAAGCAAAGAGTTTGCGACCGCACAGCCAGAATCATTGTGGGTATGTACGCCAATCGCGGCAATTTTTCCAAAACGGGCTGTCACATCTTTGGTCATGTTGTAGCACTGCATCGGGAGCATTCCGCCTTTTGTCTCACACAGACACAAAATCTTTGCCCCCCCCTCAACAGCAGCCTCAAGGCACTTCATGGCATATTCGGCATTTTCGTTGTAGCCGGTAAAGAAATGCTCGGCATCAAAAATAACTTCCTTATTATTGGCCCTCAAAAATTCAACCGTCTCACGAATCATCTCAAGGTTTTCTTCGAGAGTGGCGTGAATAATGTCTGTCACCTGAAAATCCCATGTCTTTCCAAAAATACATACAACATCAGTGTCGGCAGCAAGAAGACTCTGCAAATTGGCATCCTCGCTGCATTTTATTCCTTTTCGACGTGTCGAGCCAAAAGCTACAAGTTTTGAATGTTCCAGCTTAAGTTTTTTTGCCTCGGCAAAGAATTCCATGTCCTTTGGGTTGCTACCTGGATTTCCAGCCTCAATATAAGCAACTCCCAGTTCATCCAAAGCCTTAACGATATTAATTTTATCCTGCACCGAGTAAGAGATGCCCTCGCCCTGAGAACCATCCCGCAAAGTTGAATCAAGAATCGAAATCTGTTTCATAAAAACCCCAAAATTGCCACACGGATTCGATTTTCCTACGGAAAATCAAAAATAAAAATTTAAAAATGGAAATTGCGTAGCAATTTCGAATCTGTGTGGCATTATTTTAATCAGGCATGAACCTTGCCCTATTATTATCCGTCTCAAAGACATCAATTGCGTATAAATACGCTTTCTCACCATTTGATTTCTTCAAGCCGGGAATCAATTCGATAATACCATTGTATATGTACACCGCAATTCGCTCCGCACTCGGATTTTGCTCAAAAAAAGCGATGTCGTTCAAATTTGTGTGATCAAGCTTTTCACAGACAGCTTTTAAAGCTTTTTTTAGCTCCGTAAAATCAAGGAGCATTCCGCCCTCATCAAGATTCTTGCCTTGAACATGGGCATAAACTTTGTAATTGTGGCCGTGCAGGTTCTCGCACTTTCCATGATAATCACGCAAAAAATGAGCTGCCGCAAAATCAGCCTTAACACGAACTTGAAACATGCAGAAGATTATATCAGAATAAAAAAAAAATTACTATAAACAGAGACGATTAAGAGCAAATATCTCTTTATTATTTATAAAAAAAAACGCGCAACGAATAAAACTCTGAATATATGTTTTACTGTTGCGCGATAAGAGAAAAAGATATAAAAAATCAAATAAAAATCAGAACCGCCTTGAAGCAAAATTCTGATTTTACAGACTATTTGAGAGCAGCAGAGATTCGCTCAAGAACCTTTTTGCGGTCAAGAGGTTTTACAATGTAGTTCTTTGCACCAAGAAGAAGTGATTTTTTAACCAATTCCTCTTTACCAAGAGCTGAAACCATGACAACGCGTGCATTTTTGTCGAAAGCGACAATCTGCTCAAGAGCTGTGATACCATCCATGCGAGGCATAGTAATATCCATTGTTACCAAATCGATATTCGGGCACAACTCCTTATATTTATCAACGCCGTCTTTACCATCAACAGCTGTAGCTACGACCTCATAACCTTCACTTGTGAGAATCTGACCAAGCTGTTTAGCAACGAACATTGAGTCGTCTACAACGAGCACTCGGATTTTTGAGCCGTCAGCATTCATGCCCTCTGGCGGACGCTCGTTAATTGAAGGAAAATCCTGTTTTGTTTTCATTTTGGCACTCCTTATTATACGCGTTCGCGAATTGCGACGTTAACTTCAATTTTACCACACTCAGTGATAAGAGGAACGATAAGAGCCTCTACACTGTTTGTATTACCGCCACCAAGAGCAGCAATTTCCATCTTTTCACCAGCAAAAAGAGCCGGTGGAGTAAGGTCAAATTTGAATCCAAGCTCGTGCAATTTTGTAACTGCCTGAGCTGTGATGAGGTTAGCAAGCTCACTGATTGTAGCTTTAGCAAGCTCATCAAATTTTGTGAGAGTCTCACCGTTCATTGCCGAAGCAATGTTCAAAGCTGTCTCAAATGTCATGTCAAAAAGAACACGACCTTCAACATCACCAGCAAGACCGACGAGGGCAGCAACTCCCATTACAGGCATTGCAGTAGATTTGAGATACAAATCACCGCGGGTAACGGTTGCACCACCAAGCACTTCTTTCAAAATCTGATATGAAGTTTCTACAAATGGATTAATGTACTCTACTCTCATGAGGTTTTACTCCTTTATTATTTGCTATTTCTTTCCAAAAATAGTTATTGTTCCAACTTTTGTTGTTGACCACTTTGGATTCTCTTCAAGAGATTCATTCTGCCCAAGCATAACAATTCCGTTTCCTTTGAGTTTCTCATAGAACTCAGAAACAATAGTCTGCTGACTAGGCTCTGGCAGGAACGATAATACATCCCTAGCGAAGATTATATCGCAAGATGGCAAATTATTGGTGTTTGCACAGTCGTGATATTCAAACAAAATGCTATCGCGAATTTCAGGAATAAATGTGAAATCACCGTTAGCCTTTTTTGTAATATACGGTGCATACCAATCATTGGCAACATCGGCAGGAACTGCAAGCAAAGGTGCGTTTGAAATACTGAGCAAATCAACTTCATGAGCATAAATTCTCACTTTTGCCTCAGGATAACGCTTTCTAAGAATCCAAGCCAAAGAATAGGTTTCACAACCCTTTCCACAACCTGGATTCCAAACGACAATCTGTTTTGCGGTATTGTCAGGCAAAGCCTTAAAGATTGAATCAGCATAGGCTTTATCCCACCAGGTACCATTAAATGGTGAGAAGAATTTTTTAAGGAATATATCTGCATCATTAGATGTCTGAAGCTGAGTTTTTCCTTTTCCTCGCTCTCCTTCCCATTCCTTATATCGAACCTGCATCCATTTGTCGTTGAGCATGGACGCAGAGAATTTTCGCATTGAAGCCAAAGAATCAACTACGAATGAATAATCAACCCGCTCTTCTTTTTTAGGAGCCGGAGCTGCCTGTTTTTTTGCTCCACCCGCAGGGGAAGCAGCTATTCTCGCAGACATTTCCTTCATGACAGCATCTTCTGAAGACTTGTTATCAGCCTTTGAGCCGAAAATTTTGTCAATATCAAGAAGAACGTACAAGCGATTATTTACTTCTACTACACCCTGAATATATTTGATGTTGATATCACCAAACAAAGGATGAGGAGGGTTGATGCTTGATTTTTGAATTCCGACAACTTTGTCGATTTCATCAACTACGATACCAAAAGTGAGCTCGCCGATTGAGACAATAAGCATATTCTCAAGCGCATCATACTCACGTTCTGGCATATCGATATTGAAGAACAATCGAAGGTCAATAATAGGAATAATATCACCACGAAGATTATAAACACCAAGGACAAAAGGCAATGCGTTCGGAACATAAGTGAACCGCCCGGCTTTTGCAATTTCCTTGACTTTCATAATATCAATAGCATAATCCTTGCCAGCAAGAGAGAACGTGACCATTTTATAGTCAACGACAACCATGTTGTCCTGTTTTGGAACCTCTGCGGCATCTGAACCAGCAATATTCTGAATATTACCCAAGCTCTCTTTTAGAACGGAGTTGATAGAAGGCTTATCTGTTGTATTTTCCATGAATCTTCTCCTTACTCCCCTATGCTGTTTTCCTGGCGAGCCTGAATTTCCTGACGAACGCCAAGCTCAAGCAACTGTGTGACATCGATGATGAGCGAAACTGAACCGTCTCCCAAAATTGAAGCACCAGAAATTCCAGGTGACTGTGTAAACTGATCGCGCAAAGGTTTGATTACAACATCTTCCTCGCCGATAAGATTGTCTACCATAACACCGATTTTTTTGTCCTGCGAGCCTACGATTACGACAAAACAATAATCACCGTCTTCGTTGGTACGAATATTGAACAAGCGGCTCAATCGGAGCACACTTATTACTTCGTTTCGGACATTCAATACTTCGTGATTATCGATTGTATTAATCTCAGATTTTTTAACACGGACACTTTCGATAACCGATGCGATTGGAATTGAATAAACTTCACGACCAACACGCACGAGCAAGCCCTGAATGATAGCCAATGTAAGCGGCAAACGGATAGAGAACTTAGAGCCCTTACCATGCTCGCTTGTTACCTGAATCGTACCGTTGAGTTTTTCAATCATCGTTTTGACGACATCAAGACCTACTCCACGACCAGAAACATTGGTAATCTTTTCGGCAGTTGAGAAGCCCGGCAAGAAAATAAGCTGAGCTGCTTCCTGATCAGAAAGGACTTTGCTTGGGTGAATGAGTCCCTTATCAATAGCCTTCTTTTTAACCTTCTCTACATTGATACCGCCACCATCATCAACTACATCAATTACAATGCTGTTACCTTCGTTAGCGGCCTTGAGAAGAACAGTACCAGTCTCAGCTTTGCCTGCATTTTTGCGGACTTCTGGAGACTCAATACCGTGATCAACTGAGTTTCGGACACAGTGCATGATTGGATCCATGAGGTCGTCTACTACAGTTTTATCAAGCTCGGTGTCCTCACCTTCAAGAATCAAATTAACCTTTTTGCCCAAATCCTTCTGCAAATCGCGAACAACACGAGGGAAGCGGTCGAAAACCTGACTGATAGGAACCATTCGGATTTTCATGATACCTTCCTGCAACTCGCCTGTAATGCGACCAAGGTTCTGGGTAGAAGAATGGAATTTTGAATTTAGATCTTTGAAACGATTTTCGAAAGCATCGAAGAATGTGGCGATGTCTCCAAAATCGTTTGTAATGTTTGCCTTAATGTCCTTGACAGCAACTCCGTTCTGAATTTCTTCGAGATACTGAGGAAGCTGCTCGAACATACGGCGGATCTTTTCTTTATAAGAAGAATCGAGATTCTGGAACTGGATGAGCATATCCGCGAACTGCTGCTGGCTCTGGTTGAAAGAAGCCTTTGTGATAACGGTCTCAGAAACAAGGTTCATGAGGTTATCGACTCGTTTTGAGTCTACGCGGAGAATAGTGCTCTGCTGTGCATGACCAGTAGCAGGAGCTGTTTTGGCAGCCGGCTTTGGAGCTTCTTTTTTGGGAGCTTCGGCGGCAGGTGCTGCTGGCTGTGGTGCAGGTGCTGCTGGTTTTGGAGCCTCGGCAGCAGGAGCTGGCTGAGGAGCGGCAGGTGCCGGAGCAGCAACTTCTGAAGCACCAGAATCTGTTGCGACAGCGTTATCAAGATTCTGTGCATCAACACTCAATGTAACATCATCGAGGAAAGCAGTATCTTCAAGCTGTTCAGCAGTATTATTAGTAGCAACAAAATATACTACATCTTTATGGAATTCATCCTCATACAAGGCATCGAAATCCGGGATAGTTTTGAGAACAGTGCCACATGCTTTGAGTGCAGCAAAGACCTGAATTCCACCAACGGAATTCATAGGGTTGCTTTCATCAAATGTAACGGTTACAGACCAAAGCTGCTGACCAGGCTCACAGCCCTGCTTGAGTTCAACAAGCTCGTACTCTGAAAGATTGACCGTTGGAGCGCTTCCAGAAGAAGCTGGCGCCGGAGCAGGAGATGCTGCAGGAGCCGCCTTTGGAGCAGATGCCGCAGCTTTGGGTTGTCCGCCACCACCAGCAATCATTCCACGGATTTTTTCAGTAATTTCATCTACGCTTTCGCCATATACGGAACCATTTTTGCGCTCCTCAAGCATGGCTTTGATGACATCAAGAGCAGTCAAAAGCGTGTCAACAATATCTTCTGTAACTTTAATTTTATCAGAACGTACTTCATCAAGAAGATCTTCCATAGTATGCGCAAAGTGTGCAATCTCACTGAATTCAACGGTTGCTGAATTTCCTTTGAGAGTATGCGCTGCACGGAAAATTTCATCGATAGCGTCATGGTTGTTTGGATCGTTCTCGATAGCAAGGATATTGCTCTCAAGATTATCGACCATCATTTCTGACTCAGAGAAGTAGTCCTTTAACAATTCTTCGTTAGTCGCGTCAAGATAATCACTCATATATTCTATTTTAACAGTTAGTTTTCCAAAGTCAAGTAAAAAAGAAAGATTATTTTAATATTATGGAAGCAATTTTCTTTTCTACATCCAATATTCCATTATTGACAGAAAAAAGACTATTTTCAGGGATGGTTAACCGAGCATTTTCGCGAGAAGACAGACGCCTTCAACCATAGCCTGATGTTCTTCGGGTGCAATTCGGGCATAAAGAGAATCAGGTGTATCATCTGGGAGAACAGGAACCTTTTTTTGGACAAGAATTTTGCCGGTATCACATCCAGAATCCACGAGATGAACAGTGCAGCCGCTTTCTTTTTCGCCAGCCACAAGAACCGCCTCATGAACATTATGCCCCCACATTCCTACTCCGCCGAATTTTGGCAAGAGAGCCGGATGAAGGTTGATAATTTTACCGGAATATTCCTCGATGATTTTACCACCAAGAACAGAAAGATAACCCGCAAGAACGATTGCATCAATATCGTACTCACGGCATAAGTCAAGAATCGCATCGCTAATTGCGATTCGTTTTTCGTCACGGGAAGCAGCCTGAGCCTTTTCTTTGCCAAGAACAGAAAAAGGACTCCGAACTTCTACAGGAATTCCCGCATTTTTAGCTCGTTCCAAAGCATAAGCATTCTTTGTGTTGGAAACAACGAGCTTGATTTGATAGGGACAGTCGGCATGAGATTTTTGATAATCGATTAAAGCCTGAAGATTTGTGCCACCGCCACTTACTAAAACACTGATATTCATTCCCCTATTCTACCGTATTTAACTGTTTTATAGAATACCTCGCAATATTATCGTCAGGACGCCCTTCCAAAAGTTTTAGAAAAATTGCAAGTGCCTTGGACTTTTCACCTTTTTTAAGCAAGTCTGTGGCCTGATTCCAGTAGTTTGCATAATTCCAAAGCTTGTCGTCATCAGAAGAAAGAGAATCAAGAACCTCACACACTGTTTTTGAATTTTCTTCGTGGACACTGCAAATTTTTCGCAAAATATAATCATTCTTTACGAACTCTGCAGTATTTTCATCAATAATTATACCAAAAGCTTCAATTTTTGCACCAAAATTCTTTAATTCAACAGAGTTTTTCCATGAGAAGTCCGAAAGTCGGTAAGATTTTTTTGAATAAGAGCCCATGCAGACACAAAATGCTTTTCCAGACCAAATCCCGACATCAGTAAGAATTTTTATGCAATTATGATTCAAAATAAAGAAAGCCGTGTATAAATCATCATTCATACCTTCAGGCTTGGGCGATTTTGGGAAAGTCTGAATATCACCGTTCATTGCTTTGTCAAGATTTTTTATCTCACGTGCAGCATTCACAGCAGAAGCACAATGATTCTGATCAAAAACAGGTGCTCCGAAAAGAGAAATAACTTCATCATCACGATAAGACTCAATAATTCCGTTGAATTTTATGACAGCAGAAGAAATTTTTTCAAAATAATAATTCATAAAAGCTGCGAATTGCACTTCATTCAATACGGAAGTCAAAGAATCTCGCCCATGAATTGAAGTTGAAAGCACGGAAACCTCTATTTTTTCACCGGAATTTATAGAATCTGCTGGAAGAGTATTAATTTTTTTCAATAACAAAGGCGGAATTTGCTGAGAAAAAAGTTGAGTCTGCTCAAAAAGTTTTTGTCTGGACTCAGCAAAATGATACCGATTCAAAATCAATGCAAGTATAAAAATCGAAGCAAGCGGAATTGAAATTCCTGCGAAAACGGAAAAATGAACAAGGGCAAAAATAAGCGCACACGACATAAAAACAATCAAGAGAACTGAGAACAAAATCATCAATACGTTCTTTTTGATTCTGCAGGCAAGAAGAATAAAAATCAGACAGAAAATAGCAGCGACAGCAAGTGAAATCCAATCGGGACAGAAAAAGACAAAATCGCTGGCAAGAATCGTGTTCAAAACCACATAAGAAACAAGAGAAGCCGGAAAATGCTCGTCAAAAGGAGAGGAAATAAAATCCACCTGAGAATCAGAACAAAGTGCAAACACGCAGAAAGAATTTTGAATTGAATCAGAAAGTTTTACACGCAAAGTCTCAATTTCAGCAAAAAGTTTGCGGCATGAATCAAAAGAATCCTTGATAAAAACAAGATTTTTCTCATCACTGCTAGCCTCACACAAAGACCGCTCCTGATTTCCAGAAAGGAACGCCGACATAAGCACAAAAAACTTTTTTTTATAGAAGAAATATTCGTTCTCATTCCGTGATTTTTTGGCCCTTAAAGCAGAATTCAAAACATCAAGCGGGCTCTCAGACTTCAACTCAAAGAAAAACCCCTGTTCTGACATTAAATTCAGTTTTTCATAAAGATTTTTTTCGAGCGTGAGAAGATTGTAAAATCTAGAAAAAGAGACATTTTTGTATTCTGACCATGATTTTTTGGGATAGTTCAGAGCAATCGAACCATCCGAAAGACGCGGAATTTTTACTGAAATCGAAGAATTTCCATCATGAAGCGAGACATTTTTCAAAAGCAACGCTGAATCTGAAACACGCAGCTCAGGAGAACCAAGTAAATCAAGAGACTGAGAAAAAGCAGAGGCTGCGTAATACTTTCCGCCTTTTTTGGCAACGAGATGAAATGAATATGGAAGATTTTTTGAATTTATGTTTTTAAAGGCAGAAGGTGTTTTTGTATCAGCACACAAAAGATCCTTTGAAGGAAAAACAATTTTAAAATTGAACAAAGGAGCTTTTTTTTCGACACCAGCTTTAACTTTTTCAACTAAAGGATCAATATAAACGAAGGAATTTTTGTCATCAGAATCAAACACAACGTCCTTACATCCCAATTCTCGGGCAAGGATACGAATGTTTTCTTTACTTTGCGCAGAAAATGGAGAGAAATCATCACTAAAATCAGAATCGGAAACAGGCACCAGCACAAGCGGAACAGCAGGCTCTCGCTCAGGAATAATTTTTTGCAAATATAAGAAAATTTTTTGATCTACAGTGGTAAAAAGCAATAAAGAAGAAAGCCCGACTGCAAAAATTGCGGACAAAATATAGAAAACTTTTTTCATGATTAAATTTTCGGTGGATTTTATGAAAGAACTTAGCCAAGAAAATATAATACGATAGCTCAAAAATTTAAAAAAGACGGTTGGAGTCGGGGTTGCGACACAAACTCGCCTGAGATTTGCTCACTGCGATGTTTGATGGCACGTTCCCGACGGGAAACCGTCTTTTTTATTTTATGAAACAAATCTTATATTTACTTAGATAAGTTTTGTAGCCTCGTGGCTGCCCTTGAGATCTTCGCCCAAGTCTTTTGTGGCAGCCTCAACGTGACCGATTTTATAGGCTTTGAGAGGAACCGCCCCGGCCTTTGTGTAAGGCTCAGTTTCGAAGCTTGCGGCCTTTTCGTTGAAGCGGGCGATGATTGCGTCCGCATCGCTTGCTTTGACAGCAAGGATGAAACCGATACCCATGTTGAATGTGCCCCAGACGCCTTCGCTGTCTGCCCCCCGGCGGATAAGCTCGTCAAAGATTGCCGGCTTTGGCCATGAATCCTTTTTGATTACAGAAACAAGGTTCTTGCCCTTTGCGTACATGCGTGGAACATTCTCGTAGAATCCGCCGCCTGTGATGTGAACCATGCCGTGAACACTCTCACCGAATACAGAAAGAACGTCCATTACAGGGCGCACGTAAATGCGGGTTGGTGTAAGGAGAACTTCGCCGATTGTTTTGCCGGCAAAAGGAGTATCGAAATCAGATACAAGCTTTCGAACCAGAGAATAGCCGTTTGAGTGGCAGCCTGTAGAAGAAAGACCGATAAGAACATCACCGGCTTCGATTTTGGTGCCTGTAATCATTTTTTCTTTGTCGCCGACACCAACGCCAAAACCTGCGAGATCATATTTGCCTTCATCGTAGAAACCTGGCATTTCAGCAGTCTCGCCGCCAAGAAGAGCACAGCCCGTGTCAACACAGCCGTCTGCGATGCCTTTTACAAGCTGACCTGCAACTTTTGCGTCCAGTTTGCCACATGCAACGTAATCAAGGAAGAAAGAAGTCTGAACGCCTGAGCAGAGAATGTCGTTTACGCTCATGGCAACACAGTCGATGCCGACAGTATCATATTTTTTGAGCTGGAAAGCGATCTCAAGCTTTGTGCCGACACCGTCTGTTCCAGAAACCATTACAGGATTTTGGATTCCTTTTGGGATTTCAAACATGCCGTTGAAACTTCCCAAATCAGTGAGAAGCCCCGGAATGCGGGTGCGTTTAGCATGAACTTTGTATTCGTTGACAGCATTGTAGCCTTCTTCAACATCAACACCAGAATCTTTGTAATTAACAGCCATTTTATACTCCAAAAGGAAAAAAGATATTCTATTATACTGAATTATTAGGTCAAATGTCGAGTTTTACATTTTAAAAGCAAGTCAAAAACAGCTATTTAATTTTTTAACTCAGCATTCGAACTATTCATTCTCTGGGCATGCAATTGGATATTCCCCGGTGAAACATCCTTTGCAGAAACCGTAACTCTCTGGATTAACGCTCCTGCAAGCTTCCATTAAACCATCCGGTGAAAGGAACGCAAGGGAATCAGCCCCAATCATCTTGCGGATTGCCTCAGTGTCATGCTGAGCCGAAATCAGCTCGCTTCGTTTGGGCGTGTTGATTCCGAAATAGCACGGGAATTTTACAGGCGGCGAAGAGATTCGAAAGTGAACTTCTGTTGCACCTGCCCTGCGCAAAATCTGCACGAGGCGTTTTGATGTGGTTCCACGGACAATTGAATCGTCGATGATAATCACACGCTTGCCTTTGACATCGCACGGAACGGCATTGAGCTTAACAAAAACCATGTTCTCGCGCTCTTTTTGAGTGGGGGCGATGAACGTGCGGCCGATATATTTGTTTTTGATGATTCCTGTGGCGTAAGGAATGCCAGATTCTTTGGCGTAGCCCACGGCAGCTCCCAAACCGCTGTCAGGAACTCCAACAACGACATCAGCATCAACTCCACTTTCCCTGGCAAGCTGAACGCCAAGAGCATAACGAGCCTGCTGAACAGGAATGCCGTCGATTACACTGTCCGGGCGCGCAAAGTAGACATATTCGAAAATACAAGTGCGTTTTGAAGTACGCTCACCAAATTCAAAGGAAAGAACTCCGTCATCATTGATGATTACGATTTCACCAGGATTGATGTCGCGGACAAAAGTGCCGTTTACGGCATCGATTGCACAAGATTCGCTCGCCAAGATCCAGCCTTTTTCCGTTTGACCGAGACAGAGCGGTCGGATTCCGTTTGGATCACGCGCACCAATAAGACATTTGTCAGTCATCACCGCAAGGGCAAAGCTGCCTTTTATCATTTGAATTGTGTCTGTAAGCGCACGCTCAAGGCCTTTTTTGTAAGAGCGGGCAATCAGCTTGACTATAACTTCCGTGTCGCTCGTTGACTGGAAAGTGCAACCAGCGTCCTCAAGCATTTCACGAAGCTGCTCATAATTTGTGAGCTGCCCGTTGTGAGCCACGGCGATTGCACCGAGTTTTGAAGTCTGAACCATTGGCTGGGCATTTTCAATCGTACAGCTGCCAGCCGTTGCATATCGGACATGACCAACAGCAAGGCGACCTTTGAGATTTTCAAGATGCTCGCTTTTGAATACTTCGGAAACGGCACCGAGATTTTTGTGAACACGCATTTCTGTTCCGTCACTAACAGCAATTCCGGCACTGTCCTGACCACGATGCTGCAAGGCATAAAGTGCGTAATAGACTTGCTGGACAGCGTTGAAATGCCTGGCAGAATAAGGCTCGTCTGATTTTTCGCCATCAGCACTTTGCTTTGCGGTCTGGAAAATTCCTACCACACCACACTCATCATGGAATTTGTCATCATCTTCAAACATTGTTTTCTCCTGCGCTAGGGATTGTAGGGGCGTAAGTTGCCGAAGGCAATGAAGTGCGAAAGCACGGAACCCCGGAAAGCCCGACCCATGCGAAGCATGGGGAGCGCCCAAATTTTTACAACTCTACGTCAATGCCAGTTTTGGCCGCGTCGTCAGCAAGTTTTTTGCGGAATGCAAGTAATTTTTCTTTAAGCTCAGGGTATTTAATAGAAAGAATTTGAACAGCAAGGTAAGCAGCATTTTTTGAACTATTGATTCCTACAGTTGCGACCGGAATTTGAGGCGGCATCTGCACGATAGAAAGAAGCGCGTCCATTCCGCCCAAGCCATTTGATTTGCCAGGATTGACACATTCAAGCGGAACACCAATCACAGGAAGGGTCGTAGCCCCCGCAATAACGCCTGGAAGAGCCGCTGCCAAACCAGCACCTGCAATAATCACCTCACAACCATCCGCCTCAACCTGTTTGACGGTCTCATGCAAAAGCGCGCCAGCTCGATGAGCCGAAAGAATGTAAGCTTTGTAATCAACGCCGAATTCGCGAAGAACGTCGGCAGCCTTTTTCATAGTCTCTGTGTCAGATTTTGAACCGAAGAAAATTGCAACTTTCATAATTACCTCGTGGCATAAATCTATCATAAATGCCAAAAATTGAAAACGGAAAAATGAAATATATAGAAGATTTTTGATAAAACTATAGTATGCCTGTTTAAAAAACTTGCGGACTGAAGCTAATTTCGAGCAACTGCCCTCTCGGCAGAAATCACTTTCGGTTCTTGGGGACGTGCTCTCTGGGTTACAGCAGCAAACGCTGGATATGCAGAAGAAAAAGATAAAGCTGGCAATGTTACGAAAGAGGGAAAAAGCGACATCGTAACTGATGTACATCAGTCTTGGGGTTGGGCAGCACCACGAAACGGTCTTTCTGTTCGCGGTAATTCCGACAACGTTGGATTCCATCTCGACATCGGTGCCAACGGTGCAGAGGCTTGGCTTCCTGGTGATAACTGTAATATTTGGGTAAAACCTGTTGATAAGGTAAAAGCTACAGTTGGACGCATTGATGAGAACGAACTTCGAGGAGATGCTTGCTTCGGTTTGTGGAACTGGGATCGAATCGGTGCTGTAAATACTGGTAACGTTCCTGGACAGGAAGGTTGGACTTTTGCTGATTATCTTGATGCAGAAGGTGCAGGTCTGAGCCTTGTATTCTACCCAACTGAAGAACTTACAATTGGTGTAGGTTTGCCACTGCCACTCAGTCACAATACCCACGATGCAGTTACCCTTAAGGACGATGATGGAAAAGCTGAAGATCCATATTTGGCAAAAAATTTGTCAGATGCTTGGCTCAACGCCGCTTTCGTTGGTGCATACAAAATTGCTGACGTAGGAACAATTAAGGCTGCTGCTCAGCTCCGATCTGGAAAAACAGTATATACTGAAAAATCAATGGGCATTGATTTTAATAAAGATGGAGATTTGGATGATGATAGTGGAGATGTTCATTATCTTAATAAAGATGGCAAAAATGTTAAAACATGGGTTAACATCGCTGCCGCTTTCGATTTAACAGCTGTTGAGAATCTTTACGCATCTCTCGGTGTAGTTATTCCGACACTCAACTCAAAACCAATCTCAGCAAATGCTTACGCTCGCTACGGTGTTAACGAGCAGCTCACAGTTCATGCTATCGTTGGTACAAAAATCAACGAATTGGACAAGAAAGAGGGCAAGTTTGAAGGATTCGGTTTCCTCGCTGGTGCAGGTGTTGACTATGCTCTCGATGGTGGAATTGGAATTTTCTTGGACGCTCGATATGCAAACGGTATCTTCATGGCTGCTGATTCAACATCAGACAACAAGACTGATACATTCACACTCGGTGCAGGCGTTACAAAAGGCTTCTCTAACGGTGTAATTGGTGTAGCATTCGAAGGCACAACAAACGGTGGCAACTACGGTCGCTATGGTCAGAAAAAAGTAGATGATTTCGCATGGGAAATCCCAGTTAAATTCGAGTACTGGTTCTAATCTAAGCTGATTCAGCTAGAACACTTACCCGCAATTCATTTCGAGTTGCGGGTATTTTTTTATTTTATGACAGGCAGGAATTTCTACACAAAAAACAAAAATCATACTATAATATTGTTATGGATATAAAAGAGTTCAAGACAGAAGAAGAATATCTTTCTCAAATGGAATCAGGGGCTTTATTAAACCCGCGTTTGGATTCTACGTTCAAGGCTCTTTTTACGCAGCCTACGCAGGAATCCCGGGATGCCCTTCATTCGTTTCTGGAGGCTGCAACCGAACGAAAAATCAAGCATTTTGAACTCCGTGCAAATGAAGCACCTGCATTTTTCGGCGGGCAGCGAAGCGTAAGCTATGATATTCTTTGCCAGTTTGATGACGGTCTCTCCGCTGACATAGAGATGCAGGCTTTCAATCAGGAGTATGATTACGGCAAGAGGGCTGAATATCAAGTTGCTCGGCTGGAAACTACATACCTCAAAAAAGGCGACAATTGGGAAAAAGCCCCGATTGTATACCAAGTGACAGTCCTTGATTTTACTTACGATGCAGAAAAAAGCAAAAAATCTAGATCACCTATCAGCCGTTACGCAATGAGAACGAAAGATGGCAGGGAACTTTCTAATTCCCTCAATATAATTTTTATCGAACTCACGAAAACAAAGAGGCTTGAAAAAACTTTGGAAACAAATACGCCTCTTGAAAATTGGGCTATATTCCTAAAAGAGGCCGATAATCCGCAAAAGCAGGATATAATCCAAAAACTAACAAACAAGGAGGCTGGGCTTATGCAGGCAAAAAAATCACTTTCATCTATCAGTGCAAACAGGGACTTATGGATTGAGCAGTACAGACAAGAAATTGCAGAACGAGACAGACGTTCTGGCCTAAGTGCCATGCTGAACAAAGGGCTTCAGGAAGGAATCCAGCAAGGAATCCAGCAAGGACGAACAGAAAGTCTGATTGAAACCGCAAAGCGTTTAATAAAAATGGGACTCTCTCCTCAGCAGGTATCAACAGGCACGAGCCTATCAATGGAAGAAGTCCTGCGGCTTTTTAATGAAAAATAAATAGCCAAGACTGCTTTCAAACAGGCTCTGAATCTTCTCATTCTGTCCGAAAAACAGACCTACTCAAACATCCCGTGAATCAAATTGTATGCCACGCTACCAGGCCCCGGGACTTTTGGTAGTTTTTTCCAATTGAACCATTGTACATCCGTGAGTTCATCCTCTTGGATTTTGATTTCGCCGCTATCATATTCGGCACGGAATGCTAGCATTAGCTGATCAGGAAATGGCCATGACTGACTGCCTACATATCGGATGTTCTTGATTTTTATGCCAGTTTCTTCAAGAACTTCCCGATGAACAGCGTTTTCGATTGTTTCTCCCATCTCGACGAAACCTGCAATACAAGAATAAACTCCGTCATTCCGTTTTTTGTGCCGCGCAAGAAGAATTTCATCGCCTTTATTTATCAAAGTGATGATTGCTGGTTCCAGTTGCGGAAAATATTGTTTGTTACAGTGTGTACAAGTGCGTGCCGTGAAATACAAATCATCTATTAAAGGTGCGCCACATTTTGAGCAAAAACGTTTGTCCTGTTTGAAATTTAAAAGCCCTCTTGCTCTGGCAGCAAGACCGGCGAGCTCTGAACCTGAAATATTTTTTGTTTCATCAGTTATGCTTATGAAATCATTGATTCTCTCAATCCCCTTCATTTTATGGAAGAAATCACGCAAAGGCATATCAATACAGCCCGCCGGATTGGGTGTGTCCTTTTCGAGAAGAAGCGCAGAATATCCATATTCAAGCTCAGCGAACCAGTCTTCGGCAACGTTCATTTCAAAACACTTGCGAACGACTGCATCATCCGGCAGAGACTCCCCCTGCAAAATTATGGAATTACCACGGAAAACAAAGTGAATCTCGCAAAATACGTTCATCTGATTAGAAATCATTGGCATAATTTAATTATAAGCGAGGAATTCCGAAAATGAAAGAAAAATTTAAAACTAAATCAAATATTTTCTAATTCATCGCGCATCGTTCAGATTGAGCAGATTCTTTTTACGCAAACTTTACCTGCTTACGCCCTTCCACCCTTCGCTAACGCTCATTCTTCCGCTCACATTCGTTCGCTCCAGAACTACGGGGTTCCACGGCTGGGCGGAGATTTTTTGTAAAGCAAAGATTTCCTCAGTTTATAAAGCCTTTTTCATCAATTTTTTTTTGGATTTTTCTGACAAATTTGAATTTGCATTGCCGAAAATGTGGAACCGAAAATCCATCCGTGGATTTTCGGATTCCTGACGAGAATTTTGCCATGCAAAATTCTCGCCTTGCAGTTCTGCCACATCCAAACGAGCACAACAACGATAGTGCTCGATATGGCGATTTTTTTTTGGATTTTTCTGACAAATTTGAATTTGCATTGCCCAAAATCGAATTTTTTTGGAAATAAATAGGTATGGGAACTTGAAGAATACTTTGTGACGGCCGCGCTAAGTTTTCTGCTCTTTCTCAAATCCTATTTGTCTGGAGAAATTCATGAAAAAGCGAATTCGAAACAAAAAGAAAAATCAGTTCAGAAAAATGCGCAAACGTGAACCAAAGCGTACTTACAAAGA
>CACZYY010000039.1 GCA_902785455.1 uncultured Spirochaetaceae bacterium | reverse complement strand
TTCATGCATGACATCATCTTCAATGAAATCGTTCCTTCAATCGACGGCGACCAGGAAGATCTTAAAAAATATGCACAGGATGTCTGGACACGCTTCCAGAATCCGTTCAACCCGCACCGCCTGATTGAGATTTCTTTGAACTCAGTCGCTAAATACTGGACACGCTGTTTGCCATCAGTCACACAGTCAATCAAAAAGAACGGCTCAGTTCCAAAATTGCTCGGATTCTCAATCGCAGCCCTCATTTCTTTCTACAACGGAACAGAAATCAAAGAGAACGCAAAAGGTCAGAAATGCCTCATTTCAAAACGAGATGCCGGCGAATACGAAAATCTCGACACATTGCCAGTTCTTGAATTCTTCGCAGCCCTCAACAAAGAGACAACAGATGCAAAAGTTAAGGCAAACAAAGTTTTGAGCAACGTTGAGTTCTGGAAGGAAGATTTGACAAAATACGAAGGTCTTGAAGCAGCAGTTGCCGGCCACTTGGCTGATATTCAAAGCAAAGGAATGAAAGCAGCTTTGGCAAACATTGTCAAATAAGCCGTTCAAGCCATTTAATAGCACGCAGACATTCCATCAAAGTACGTTTGCGTGCCACAAATCATGAACCTGCACCTCTGATTGAGTGAAGTGCCTGGCACCAATCTCTTTCAGGGGTTTTTCTTTCCTTCACCCCGCCCCGAAATTTTCCGATAATAAAACTATGTCTACACGAAAAGTCGTTTTTTACACTTTTGCATTTTTTCTTTTTGTTCTGATTGTTCCCCAATTATGCGCTCAAAATGAGATAAAAATGAGCACAGGCGAAGCCGCAATTTCACGTCAGAAACTCGTCGATTATTCAAAACAATTCATCGGAAAGCCTTATGCTTCTGGTGGCATCGGTCCCAATTCTTTCGACTGCTCAGGCCTGATTTTCACAGTCTCACGGGAATCAATCGGAGTCCAGCTTCCGCGCACCACAAAGGCAATCTACAATTTCTGCACCGAAGTAAGCGCAAGCGAGCGCGAGGCAGGCGATCTGGTCTTTTTCAAGACAACTTCCAGCGGACAGATTTCACATGTCGGACTTTACATCGGCTCAAACCAGTTCATCCACGCGGCAAGCGACGGTCCGAACACAGGCGTAATCATTTCCTCACTCAAAGAATCCTACTGGAAATCACACTATTTCTGCACACGCCGCTATCTTCCGGCATCCAATTCGGAACTGCTCGTTGATTCAATGAAAACTTCTTCAACAGCAGAAAATTCAAGCGCATCAGCTTCCGCTTCATCAAAAAGCACAAGAATGGCTTCATCTTCAAATCAAGTTGCAGGCACCAGCAACGATTCTTTCCTCCGCTCTTTGATTTTGGATGCATCCCTTTCAATCGACTGGAGCATGGTCACACCGGACTATTTCCGCCTCAATTGCCGTGGATTTGACACAATGATTCACGCACGCTATGCCGGAAAAACTTTGCAGCCGGGCGTGGGCGCATACATCCGCTACGACGCAGGCACAGACAACGTTCAGCTGCCGCTTGTTTTCTCTTTGACAATGAACGAATTTGTCCGGGTTTTTGCAGGCCCTGTAATTTCGCTCGGAAAACCGCATCTTCCAGGCGACTCAGATTACAAAATCAAGAATTCATTCTTCCCGGGAATTATCGGAGCCGCTTTCAGCACACCAAGCTTCCAGATTGGAAAAACTTTTGTTTCATTTGTCCAGGATATTCATTATACTGTCTTCAACGACACGGACGGAGCGGCAATGAGTTTTTCAAAAAGCCTTACAACAGGCCTTGTCCTTGCCACTGGAATCCGCGTAACCCTGCCACTGAACAGTGTTTTATAGGAATATGAAGATTAAATTTTTTTTGTGCCAAATTTTTCCGGCTGCCGCTGTTACGCCGCTCACTCACGCTCGGTGCTTCGCACTGGCTACGCCACGGCTCCATAGCGGGGCATGGCTTTTCTTCTCGATTGCATTGATCTCGCTGCTTTTTGTCTCATGCAAGCCTCAAATCTCCGTAAAAGCCAGCACCGGTGATGAAGCGACAATTCTTTTCTCAACTGGATTTTCTGCCGCCACTGCCAAAACTTTGCAGGCCGCCACAGGAGCCGACCCGAACGCACCTCTTTTCAATAAAGATGATGTTCTTTTGGTTTTAAAATCTGCCGGAGCCGTAAACACAAGCGCGACAATTCCAAGCCCAACAGAAATCGCGACAACCGGTACGCTTCCAAATCTTTCGAATCATCCGCTCGCAACAACTCAGTTAATCACAAAAAGCCAGAATTCACTCACGCTCACGCTCGGTCCCAAACAAATTACCGCGTTTTACAGCCTTTTGAGCGAGGATGCAAAATCTTACCTTGATTTAATGATGGTTCCAGCCTTGATCGGCGAAAAAATGACAATCGCTGAATACCGTGACCTTCTGGCCTCAATGTACGGTCCAAGTTTCGCCGACGAAATAGTGAACGGCAAACTGACAATCGCCCTTTCATCCCCGGACGGTAAAAAAACAATCAAAGAAACCGTATCACTAGGCGAACTTCTCTGCACCACCGAAGAAAAATCCTGGGTTGTTAAGTTTTAGACACACAAAAAGCCGTCACCACAGCCGTGAACAATCCCACGAAGACCGTCAGTCCAAGCGTATGGACTGGCGGAAAGTTTGAGAGAGCGAGCGCACCAAAAGAAAGAGCCGTCGTAACGAACGAGAGCAAAATCGCAAAACTGTTCAGGCTGGATTTTTGCCCGCTTCCTTCAAGCGCGTAAATTATGTAATCCAAGCCTAGTCCAAACACAAGCACAAGAGCCGTAATCGGAAAGAAACTGATATGAATTTTCGCAAGAATCAGCACTGCCGTCGTCACGAGAGTCACAAGAAGCGGAACTAACGCAATTTTCAAGACCAAACGAATTTTATAAAAGAAACAAAGAATCGCGACCACCGCAACAAAGGCAAGCGCAAGCATTTTGAGCATCGATTTTGAAAGAACGTCCAGCTGAGACGAAATATCCTTAACCTTGTTCACAAAGAAAACGCTGTCATGATTTGCCGCATATTCACGGAAAAACTGCTCTTCCTCAGGCTTTGCATGCAGCGGCATCACGCATGAATAAAACTCGCCGTCAAGCTCTCCAATCCAAAGATTTGAAATCGCATCCTTTATCACGAGCGGAAGATTTGAGTCCGCAGGATGCACAAAACGCTCTTTCTTAGCACGGTATTTTTCTTCGTAATTTTGAAAATCATCGAATCCAAGAGCGGCAAATTGTTCGTCCGCAAGCGGCACAAGATTTTCTGCAGCGGCATAGCTTTCTTCCTGCTTTTTTTGAGACGGAACGAATTGACAAACCGAAAGATAATTCTGAAGCTTTTGAGATTCAATCTGCTCGTCCAAAAACGCTCCAAGCTCTTCATTTTTCTGCAAAAGTTCTTCTTCGGAATCCGCTTTGAGGATAAAATACCAGCCGCTTGCACCTGTGTTAAGGATTTTTGCTGAAGTAATTTCATTCCGAAGCATTTTCGGCGACATCGAATAAAGTTCCTGAATATTGTTCAGGATTTTGAAGTCCCGGCGATTCGCAACAATCACCAGAAGCGAAAAAATCACAAGCAAAGCCAGAACAGCACGAACCACGCTTTTTGAGCCAAATTTCACGTCAATTGAATGAATTCTTGCGGTCATAAGAACAGAACGGCGAATCTCCGGCATTTTCAGCATTGGATACAAAGCGACCACCGAAAGCCAGGCCGTCGCCAGCCCGGTGAACAAAAACACGCTCACCTGCTTTAAAAGCGGGAACGGCGCAAAAAACAAAGCCGCAAAACAAATTTCGGTCGAAGCAAAACCAAGCGTCACGCCGCGAAAAATATGCTTTCGGACAGCCTCACCAGATTCACACGAAAGATTGCCCTTCCAGTTCACAAAAAAATGAATCGAGTAATCAAGACAAGTTCCAATCAGCGTAGTTCCAAAAACAAAGGTCAGAATGTGAATGCCCCGGAAAAAGAGCAGAACAGAAACGAAGCCCACCGCGCACGAAAAAGCAACCGCCAGAGCCGAAACAAAGGCCGGAACAATCGAACGAAAAATCAGCAGGAACAGAACAAAAATCAAAATCAGCGCGACAGTTGAAATCACAGAAATTTGCTTTTGTGCAGAACTTGCATTCTCGTAGCTGTGAAAAGGCACGCCGGAGAAAATGAATTCAACGGTTCTTCCGTCATAGCCATAATTCCGCTGCAAAAGTTCCGCAGTCTCATAAATATTTTTGACCGCACTTTTTTTGCCAGTCAGGGATGAACCTTTCTCAGAAATCGTGCCCCGGATAAGCACATAAAATTCACCGTCTTTTTCAGCCGAGAGAACATCGTCTCGCAGTGCCATATTTGTGGCAGAAATTGCCCCGCCCTCAAGGAAATGCCTTAAATTCCGCTCGCTCAGCAAAAACGGGTCTTCTCCCAGATAAGACAAATCCGAAAAACTGAACGCTCCGTAAACACTCGCAAGGGCTTCTTCTGCAATTTCATCCGCCCCGCCATTTTTTAACAATTCACGGGTCTCATCGTCAAGAAGCACGAAACGGTTTTCATGGAGCCAGCCAGTAATTTCTGTGATTGAAGAAGAATCTACAAAAAGTGAAAGTGAATCAAAATAGTCACTCTCAATCTGACCTCTAAGATCTGCATAGGAAAAATAAAATTTCTCCGCGACTTCTTTTGCCAGCCCGAAAGATTCACCTTTTACCAAAATCGTCACCGCTCGCCCGGTCTTTGCAGCCAGCTTAGTGTCCGCCGCCTGAACCTCGTGCAAGCCAGACGACGGAGGCAAAATGTCAAACAAACTCGTGCTAAAATTGAATTTCGGTAATACAGCAAGCGAAATAAAAAAAGAAATAAAAATCAAACTATGGAAGCAAATCCACGCAAAAAGAAATTTTTTTTTCATATTATCTGTTAGTCAGAACTTCCCTAGTTTTTACCGAACAAGGCTTTTTCTTCCTCGGTCAAAGAATCAGGAAAAATATGTGTCAAAAACTCGTATCGGATATAGTCTCCGTTCGGCTCGTGAATCGTCATCAAATCGATTGAAATTTTGCCGACCATTTCAATTTCCTCAACGACCTTACGCACCGATGAATTTTTTGGAATCAGATTGATGCTCCAATTATCCGTACTTCCGATAAACTCAACTTCAAAATTCTGGGTGAGTATACCGGCATTTCCCGTAAAAACAGATGAAAGAACTTTTGAAAACTGATCGAAAGTCGCGTTGGATTCGGCCGAAATTACGGATTTTTTGCCTTTTGCGTTTGTCTGAATGATTGCGGATTTTGTCATCGCCATTGTGGAAAAGTATGGCTTTTGCGTCTGCCAGAGAATGCCGTCATCCGCTGAAATCACAAAGATTCCAGTGGAAGCCATCTCTCGTTTGAGCCGTTGAATAAATTTTAACTGCCGGAAATCACCTTTCGTGATTTTTTTTGAAGAAATTGCCTCGCAGACTTTTGCGAATTCTTCCTCATCTTTTTGAGAATCAAATTCCTGCCCGAAAAATGGAACCACCAGAAAGAAAATCAAAAAAAACGACAAAAAATTTCTCATCAATCGAAGCCACCTTTTGAAATAAAATGCTCGACTTTCTCGGTAAAGCATTTTGGACAGAAAAATTGAGTTTTCCCACTCGCCATTTCCACGCACATCTGGCTCACAATGCCTTTTGTAGTCAGCTCGCCTGTTTTTGCATTGTACAGCTCGAACTCGATTTTAATCATATTCTCGTACTCAACAAGCGTTGCCTTTGCCCGGCAAATGTCGCCAAAACGAAGCGATTTCATGTACTTGGCCTTGACTTCCGTGACAGGAAAACTGTAGCCGGAATTTTCCATATCGATGTAGTTGTAGCCGATTTTGTCCAAAAGGGCGCATCTGGCACGCTCAAAATAATTGATGTAATTTCCATGCCAGACAATCCGCATTGGATCACAGTCATTAAAATCGACTTTAAACTCAATTTCTGTAGATAATTGCATTTATTCCTCTCGCGTTTGGGATTGAAGCAGGGCTTCCGCATTATAAAATGTTTGCCGCTAAAAATGGCTTCCAGTCGTGAAAACGGCTTATCGGAACCGCATGCTAGCATGCTACACGCGTTTTGTGCTTGAAACTATATACGTTTGCCGCTCACGCGGCAGCACAAAAACGAGTGTTTCCGTAAGCCGTTTCGCTCCTTAACGCCATTTTCAATATAAAATCGTTTATAATGCGGAGCCCCTGGGAATTCAAGCCCATTACTTAACCACCATTTTAAATACACCGTCCCAGTCTTTTGGCGGCGGGTTTTGCTTAAAGTGACGGATTCTGTCCAGGAATACCACGGACGGCATATCATTGTACTTGAGCGCACATTCAGAAAAACATGACTCGCTCTTATTCCATTCCTGCGCCCTGTAAAATTCCAGGCCTTTCTCAAAAAGCTCTTTGATTTCGGTGAGTTTTTCCGTGGCATTATTTTTGTTCGCCTGATTTTTGTGCTGCAAAATCTCGTAGATTCGCACTGGCTCGGTTTTGCCTTTGACAGTGATAAAATCCAGCTCACGACAGATGAACATATCGCGGAGTTTCTGGTAAACAGCCTCCGTGATGATTGATTTTGAACCGTAAGCTTTGTTTGCGCCTTCAAGCCGGGCCGCAAGATTAACCGTGTCGCCGATTGAAGTAAAATCTTTGCGGGTACGAGAACCGACAGGTCCAAAAGTAACTTTGCCGGAGTTGATTCCGATTCCGATTGAAACGTAAGTTGAGCCGTCTTCCATTGAAATTTGCTGCTGCTCACGCATTGCCGCCCGGATTTCCATGGCAGCTTTACAAGCGTTGATTTCCTTGCGCGGGCCAGAGAAGAATGCCATCATCTCGTCGCCAACAAATTTATCGATGTCGCCGTTGTTGTCCAGAATAATCTGAGTTTCGATGTCGAGGTAGCGGTTGAGAATTTCAACGACCTTCTTTGGAGGCATACCCTCGCAGAGCGAAGTGAATCCGCGAATATCCGTAAAGAGGAAACACAAATCACGGGAAGTGGTGCCATTGCTTTTTTTGCCGTCACTGTCACTCACCTTCTCCGCATGTTGCAGCGTTGAGAATGAAACATACGGCATGATTCCTTTAATCAGCCCGACCATTTCACCGATTTCAAGCGACAAATCCTTGATTTCATCATTTGTTTTGATTGTGTCGGAGAATTTGAGTGCGGCTGAAGCATTTTTTGCAGAGCCGCTCAAAATCTTTTCGATTGAACGTGAAGTTTTTTTGACATTTTTACGAAGGAATAGCAGCGGGTTGAAAATAAAATCCGCGAGCAGAATCGAAACAATCACCGAAAGATACAGGAAAATTGAAATCAAAGTGAGGACAAAGACTTTTGTTCGGAAATACTGACGCATCAAAACCTGCTGCTTGTAAGTGACAATAGCAAATCCTACAAGTTTTTTGCCCGCTTTTTGTGTAAATGTGACCGGATAAATATATTTACAAGTTTTGTCTGCCTTATTGTATACGTAATCCCTTTTATAAGCTCCGCTATCGTATCGCTTCAGATAATCGATGGCCTGCTCGGTCGTGATAGATTTCTCAGATTCATCAATCAGTTTGGGTTTTCCAGTTGTGTATGCGAAAGTCGAGAAATTCGGGAATTCAGTCTCCTGACTCCATTTTTCCAGATAAACGACAGGCTTTTTGTCATATGTTACAATAATATCAATACGTTCAAAAGGTGTTTCAGCAAAGTCGTTTGAAATACGAAGTTCATCGAAGAATGCAGAAATTTTATCATTCCGTCCGTCTGCAGAATCATAAACTGCCGCAGTCTGCTCAGCCTGAGCGCGCCCCACATCACTTACGGCTTCAACAAACATATTTTTATATGTGTTCAGAATCAAAAGCATGAACGCCAGCAAAATGACGATGATTAAGCCTGTGATTACAAAAGTGAATTTGGTTTTAACAGAAAGCCTGCGGACACGGTGCTTAAAATGTTTGTGCAGCTCGGAAATTCCCGCGATTGTAAACAAGGTTGATGCCTGGAACTCCGGGGATTTTTCTGCAGCTTCCTCGCGCATCTTTAAAAATTCTTCGTATTCTGGATTTGACTTTCGGAGCCAGACAATTCCATAAAATGAATAATAAAAATGGAAGAGAATCGCACACAACGAAGTAAAATAAATATGGAAAGGAACCGCTAAAAACCATGCGAAACAATTTGCATTCGCGATCAGGCAAACCGCCATACAGAAAAGATAAATCGAAAAACTTGCGAGAATAAACGCATAATTGAGTTTTTCGAGCTTAATCCCGCACTTTTTCTTAAGAATAAATGCCGTTATTGAAAAAAGAACGGAGCATGGCAAGAAATAAACAAGCCACAATAAAACCCGGACAAAACCAAATTCAAGATTCAAGTTCGAATCGAAAGGCAACCTGTAAGTAAGAATTTTACCGACTTGCAAGGCTGCATCTTCTTTTTCGTAAAGATTTAGTGGAGAAATGCTTATTGGTGCAAAAAAAAGCAAAAGCAGAACCGCAACTGGCAAAAAATAGCTGACACATTCAGTAAGAAGAGACTTAAAATTCTTATTTTTTAAAATATTGCCCATACCCACATAAAAGATAGTATCAAATTTTATCGCTTTTCGCTATCATTTTACCCATGAAGAATCATGAAAAAATCGATATTCTTTTTGAAGACGAATATATTTGTGTAATCAACAAACCGGCAGGTCTTTTGAGCGTTCCCAATCAGGGAAAAGGCAAATCCGCGCTCACAATTCTCGAAGAAATCATGCGCAAAAAGGGCACTTACTCCCCAAAACACAGGCCGTTAGCCGTGCACCGCCTTGACCGCGAAACAAGCGGCGTAATGATGTTCGCGCTCACAGAATCCGCACAAAAAAAGATTATGGACACATGGCACCAGATGGTAAGCGAGCGTCTTTACCGGGCCGTTGCTGAAAATCCTCACAATCCCAAAAAACTTCTCCCTCTTTCAGGATTAATCGATGACGATTTGGCTTTCAATGCTTACAACGTTGGTTTCGTTCCCAAAAAGCCATATAAAGAAAATGAATTTGAAAAAGGCAAAAAAGAATTCAAAACCGTTCCGGCACGCACAAATTTCACAACAATTCTCCGCGGGAAAACTCATACTTTGTTCGAGCTTTCTTTGGACACAGGCAAAAAGAATCAGATTCGTGCTCACCTTGCCTCAAAAGGATATCCGCTCGCTGGCGACAAAAATTTCCGCGCAAAGACCGACAATTTTGGCCGCCTCTGCCTGCACGCCCGCACACTCGAATTCACGCATCCGTTCACAAATCAAAAAATGCTGTTTGAAGTACCGGAGCCAGCTGAATGGAAAGCCTATGTTGAAAAGGGAGATTCTCAGCCTGCAAAACCAGGCTGGATGTCAACGAAGCATGGCGGCATGAAAAAAGAAAAATCCTTTACACTCGGTCCAAAACGACTGAGCGCAAAGGATAAAGCTCACATGAATTTTATTGAACTGGGCAAACGCAGATAAGTCTTTATAGCTCTGCAAGTGCCTGCATCAAATCGTATGGTGTCATTGAGAAATCGCACTTGATTTTTGCAGATGCCAGAGAATGTGCCAGAGACGCAGTGATTGCGGCATCAATTGTCTTACGGTGCTGAGCGAGCAATGCCGCAACCATTCCGCTTAAAACGTCTCCGCTGCCAGCTTTTGCAAGACACGGACGCCCAAACGGATTTACAAACATCTTGTATTTGTTGCCATCAAAATGCGCGATGATTGAGTTGGCCCCTTTAAGAATAATTGTCTTTTTGGGGAATTTACGGCAGAACTTTTCGACCAATTCTATTCGATTTAAAACACATTCTTCTATTGAATAATCGCCCAGGTCACAATTTTTAAGAATTGCCTGAAACTCTTTTGGATGCGGAGTGAGAACAACGCCCTTTTCCTTTTTTTCGAGGAAAGATTTGAGCCCCGGGGCATAACATGCATCGGCATCAATAACGCATTTGATGTTTGCATGAGCAAGAATATAGTCAAAATATTCCTGGCTGCTAGATTCCTCAAAACCAAGCCCCATTCCGAAAGCAATAGCATTGGCCTTTTCTGGGATTTGTGAAGAAACCATAAGCTCAGGGAAAATATCAAGCCCTTTTTTGGAAGAATGTTTGTGAACGAGAGTGACAAGCCCTGCCCCGAAACGAATTGCCGCAGATCCTGCAATCGCAGCCGCTCCCTGTTTTTCGCCAGAAGCAATCACAACATGGCCAAAAGAGCCTTTGTTCACATTGCAGACAGTTCGGTGCGGCAAAAGCAAATCTGACTCTTCAAGCAGCATTCCTTTTACAAGATTTGAGTTGTTTGAATTTTCATAGAGACGGCGGTTAACTCCAAGCTCAGCACATCTGACCGTTCCGACAATATCTTTGGCACAATCACTGTAAAGACATGTTTTGAGAGCACCCATCGTTACAGTTAAATCAGCAACAAAAGCACCGTCTGCAATCGTTCCGTCTTCACGAAGCCCGGAAGGCACATCACATGCAATTTTATAGCACTCGCACAAATTCATATCGCCAAGGGCAGCCCGAGTTTTTTCATCAAACTCACCATGAAAACCACTGCCAAAAACACAATCAACGATAATATCCGCAAATCTTAAATCATAGAAAGATAAATCTTCACGCTTAACAAAACGAACTCCGCACTTTTCGGCCCGCTCAGCCTGAATTTTACAAAGCGCCGAAGTGGGAGCCATAAACTGAATAATACTTACGTCGTAATCAAAACGCAATTTGCGCGACAATGTATAACCGTCGGCGCCATTGTTACCACCGCCGCAAAGAATGAGAATTTTTTGTGGTTGTCGTCTGTCTCCGCTCAAAGGATATGGATGGCGGATGGCCGTTTCCAGAGCCATAGCCGCATTTTCCATCATTATTTCTTCAGTAAGCCCATAAGAAGCCCGGCAAGAAGCGTCCAGCTTTTTTGTATCGAGATATAATCTTTGCATGATACAATCATTATAAAGTATAAATTTAAAACAAGCAAAAATATTTTAAATTATTCTTTATAAATTTTAGAAAAAATCTTTCTAAAACGCTGTGAAATCTCCAAGATAGTTTTCAAAACTTCTGGCAAAATCACCTTTTATTTTTGCAGAAATTTTCTGTTTTGCACGAATTTCTGCATTCTGATAGGTTGGAGAACCTTCGCGGCCTGTAATGCTGAGCGGAACAAGAGTTTCTCCAGAAAAAGTGTCGTTCAATGCACATTCAGCAACGTACTCGCAGAATTTTGTCTTTTCATTTGAGCTTGCAGATTCTGTAAAATGATTCTTGCAGCTGATTACATAACGCTCGTTTGAGCCGAGAGTCGTGTTGAAGCCAAAAGATGTCATGACTTCCTGAAAAGTTTTGGCAATCCGGCCGTCCGAATCTTCATCGACCTGAACACAGACAGGAATTTTCGCCGCCATTTCCATTTTATTCTTGTGAATTTGAACAGGCGTGCTCAGAGAGGCAAAATTTTGCGCAGCAGACGGGTTCAAAATCGTGAGACGTTTTAAATATCCCTCGTTTGTTCTGGCAACTTCTTCGGCAAAATCAAGCCTTGAAAAGTTGAGCATTGTGTTTGGATCTTTGCTTGCCTTTATCTGTGAAAAAATTGAATCGATTTCTTTTTGATTCTTTTCAATCATTGAAGAATAAATTTGAGTCCCCTTTTCACGGCTCATCACAGCCAGCGCATACCATTTTCCTTCGCTTTTTGACTCAAAAAACTCGGGAATCTCCACGGCTATAACGTCATCCTGATTAACTTCGCGGAGAACAACCTGATCCAGTTTTGCCTCGTCAGAATATTCGGCGACAGCCCCAGCCTTTTGAGCCATTTCCATTCTTCTCGAAGTAGCCGATGCAGACGTGATTTTTTGCCCGAAAATCGAAACCAGCTCATTAATTGCATCAATTTCGGCAGATTTTTTTTCTGCTGCAGAACCTGTCGCAGTGAGATAATCAGCTTTTGGGTAAGCAGAAGATGGCCCTGTCACCCAGTCAGGCATTCCCTTTGATTTACCAGAACTGCCCGAAGCTTTTGCGACGTTTTCTGATGAACCGCAACCAGCCAGACACAGACTAACCAGAATAGAGACCACTAAAGATTTCCGTATCAAAGTACGGCAATGACATTTCATTTTTGACATGATGACTCCACCAAAACAGTTTTACCATTTTTGACTTCAATATCTTTGAAGGACTCTTCTTTTAAAAGATCGCCGTTCTTAGAAAGATACTGAACCTTGAAAGAATACTTTCCGCCCGGAAGTTCTATTCCGCCAGCATAAGCCTGGGCAGGAAGAGTGTAAACCTGACGAATATCCGCGGTTTCTGTTCTGTCGATTTGGTCGGCAGCTTTGGCCGCGCTCAAATATGTTGCCGCATACGCCGCAATTGTAAAAAGATTTTCTTCTTTATTGACAGCTTCTTCTGCAATGAGCAGTGTTGCAGTAGCCCCTGCAACAGCGGTGAATTTTTTGACCATGCTTCGCTTTACGCTTCGAGAATATGCTTTGCGGGCTTTTGAATTAACGTCCTGCTGAACGGCATAATTGAAATCTTCGAGCAAAGAAAGCTTGATATTCTGAGAAGCATTTTTGCCATCGAAAACAATCCTGATAGAATCAACGGAATTTTGCGGCATCTTTATGATTTCATTTTTGCCCGGATAAATCGTGAATGAAGGCCCCCGGCCAAAAGTGGGCATTTCCTGAGGCATAAGCACAGTTTGCGGCGCAGGAAATTCGGGGAAGACAAATTCCAAATCAAAAGCAGGAATATAAACGAAATAGCTGCCGGTCGGAAACTGAATTCCTGGGAACGGCCCTACAATAAGACGCCTCTCGCCTCGCCGCCCAATCAGGCCGGTAAAAGCAAGGACATCAAGCCGCCCCATTCCGTCTGAAATTGAACCTTCCGCCTCGACATCGAATTCTGGATTGAGGGCTTTTAAAGTGCGCGAATCAGCCGCAACGTTCCAGCTATTGTTCACGCTGTCGTCCATCATCGCAAAAACTATGCTCAAATAACGTGCGGTGGCAGAATCGCGAAAAATATCTGCCTCGGTCGGTTTTTTGGGAATATTTTCAGTGATTTTTGATGTATCAAGACGAAGCTTTTTATAAGTGTCAGAAATTTCAATCTGAGTATCGTCGTTTTTAATCCACTCGCCATACTGATTCAAATATTTGCGCTGTTTTTCATTCAAACGGCGAACTTCAACGGCCGCTTCCTCAACATCACCTTTATTGTAATAATTGAGGGCGTTAAAGACATTGATATAAATATATTCGTAAGAATTGCCTGTATATTCTGCCGCATTGTCATTGGCAACCACAGACGCAAAACCTTTGGTGATACTTTCGGTAACGGCATCATCCATGAGACGATCTGTGTTGTTCAGAATTGAAAGAGAAGAATCATAATCCTTCTGATAATGACGAATCATCGCGAGCTCAAAATTGTCACGGATTCGGTCATTGTTCGATTCCTTTGCGTTTCGTTTTTCAAGCTCCGAGACACAAGGACTATATTCCTCCGAATCAAGATGCTCCAAATATTGTGGAAGGGACATCGTTGACCCGCAGGAAATTATTATGCTGAGAAAAGGAAAAAGTAAAAAGCCGAAAAAGGCATTTCTTTTCATTACAGTTTCTTAGATGCTTTTTTTACGTACTTGCTGATAGTTTTTTCGCCCTGCCAGAGAATTTTGTTTGATTCGATGTCGATAAGCTGAGCATCAACCTGATAAGTACGAACTGATTCACGGCCTTCCTGGTCTACATTAGAAAGAACTGTTCCCTGGAGCATGAAATCAGCAGCTGTCTCGTTGCCGATTGATTTTGCTGTTTCATAAGCATTTTCTGCCTGATCGTTCTTTTCTTCACGAAGTTCAAGTCGCTGCTCTTTGTCTGCAACGAATTCCATTGAGCCACTGTTGATGATTGCTGTCTGGAAGCGTTTTGCTACCATTGCAGTGTCGATATGCTCGCTGCTTTTGTTTGCGAATTTGCCAACGATAACTACTGGCTGGCGGCCATTTGTTGCCTCGAATTTTACGACACGAGGAGAAGCAGTACAACTTGCGATTAATTCTTCGCAAACCTGTTTGATGTCGTTTTCATTCCAGTAGCCTGAAAGATCTTTTACGTCTGCACCAGACTCATATCGGTCAACCTGAGTTGAACCACAAGAAATCAAAGAAAGTGCCGCAATCGCCGCGAAAATAAAAGCAAATTTTTTCATCAATAACTCCTTAATTTTGATTTGTATAATATAACAAAGATTACAGGATATTTAAATAGCATTGATATTCTATATCTCAGATTACCTTCTTATTTAACCAGCGGTTTCTGTGGAACCTTATCCAGAAACATGTTCCGCGGAATATCCAGTCAATGTACATACCGAACCAGATTCCGTAGAGCGCAAGTGCCGTGTTTTCCGGGAATTTATATAGAAGATATTTTGAAATCAGGAAGCTGAAAAGCACGCGGAAAAGCCACATACTGATGTTTGAGACAATCATCGTGAATTTTACATCGCCGGAAGCTCGAAGAACGTTCGGCATCGTAAAAGACATCGGCCAGAAGAAAATGTTCGCGATCATACAAGTGCGGATTACACCAGTCGCCAGAATTCTTGCCTCGTCCGAAAGATTGAATGCCCTCACAAGCAAAGAAGCAAAAATGAAAATCGCAGAAGACACGACGAACATTCCAAGATAAGCTTCTTTCATCAGCTTGCGGCCATAAGATTTTGCCTGCTGTTTTTCTCCCGCACCAATACACTGCCCGATTACAGTTACGCTGGCCAAACCGATTGCCTGTGCCGGAATGTTCGAGAAGCTGGCAATTGTGTTCGTGATTGCGTTTGCGGCGATTGCGGCCA
The DNA here is from genome assembly GCA_902785455.1 of uncultured Spirochaetaceae bacterium. Classification (GTDB taxonomy): domain Bacteria; phylum Spirochaetota; class Spirochaetia; order Treponematales; family Treponemataceae; genus Treponema_D. Next base: position 5,593 of record CACZYY010000039.1, on the reverse strand, counting down.
AACCAAAGCCAGACATGAACGAATAAACCAGGATTTTTCCGATATGAAACACGGAATTTTCGATTCCGCTCGGAATTGCGACTTTGAGGATTTTACGGATTATGTCAAAGCTGATTTCGATTTTCCAAAGTTTTTCGAGATAAATTCTGCCCTTGTCCTTTGCAGACGGACGCGCAAGAAGATAAATCATTACAAAGGCTGCGACGATTCGGCTTGCAAGGGTTGCGATTCCGGCACCAGCCACGCCGATTTTTGCACCGTAAATCAGGATTGCGTTACCGGCAATGTTCGTGAAATTCATCACGAGGCTTACTTTGAGCGAAACCTTGCTGTTTCCCATAGAACGATAAAGTGCCGCACATGAATTGTAAATCGCAAGGAACGGGAATGAAAGCAAAACCCACACGAAGTAAATCAATGCGTTCCGCATGACTTCCTCGCCAGCACCGCCGTAAATCAAATTGAGAATCACGCGGCGGAGCGGCAGACAAAGTGCAATAATCAGGAGCGCGACAAATGTTGATATTGTCAAAAGTTGTCTGGCAGCAGAACGAGCCTTTTCGTCAGATTTCTGGCCAAGATACTGGCTTGAGACAACGGCACCACCAGTAGCAAAAGCCGCAAAAAGCTGGATAAAAAGCTGCGTAAGCTGGTCAATCAAAGAAACGCCAGAGACACCAGCTTCACCGACAGAAGAAACCATAACGGTATCACAGGCACCAATGGTCATTGCAAGGAACTGTTCTGCCACCAAAGGCAGGATGAGACGACTTAAATCTTTTCTAGAAAATAAATTCTCGGACATATTCAATCCGAATTATATATCAAAGCCCGTTTAAAATCTGTGCAAAATCCGAACAGTGTTTTACAACTTAAGACATTTTAAGGGGCGTCTTTCCCCAACCTTCTATAAACAAAAAACCACCCCGAATGAGGTGGCGTTAAAAATTTGGATGGGCGGCGTATCCATCATATCAGGTTCCCTTTCGGGAGCGCAGGGTGCCTTTCCTGCTCGTCAAATTTCACTATCATTATAGCAGAAAATGAGATTCCGTCAATCTTTGTGCACAATTTTCTTCAAGCGACCAGATTTGCAGTATGATTCAATTTTCGACAGGCTCACATCAAAAAGTGTGGAAACATAGTAAATGTCTTTTGACGCATCAAGTTTTATGCTCAAAAAAATATTGTCCTTGAAAATCTTTACAAGCTCAATCTGGTTATCAAAAACTCCTGCATAATCTGGCGATGTGATTATTTCAGAAATGTAGTCCAGATATTTTGCAGCTTTGTAATGCTTTCTCTTTAATAAATGTGCCAGCAGACCTTTGGAACGATATATTTTTATTACATTTTTCTGAATTTGCAAAAAAGTTCGGAGAGAATCTGGAAGTTCGGCAATAAAAATTATTTTATCGGAAGGCATAGTTATATGTTAGCAGATTTATAATTTAATGGCGAACTGGGGAGTGGTCAAGAGTTTTGGAAAGAACATGTCGTCACCCTACTTGCAGAATATCATTTATCAATGCCTGAATATGAGCAACCTGTGATTCGGAAAGTCCATCTGTATTAAGAGCGTGTTTTTCTGAAAGACCAAGAAGATAATCCGTAGAAACGCTGAAAAAATTGGCGATTTTTATGAGCATATCAATAGAAGGCATTATGTTTCCATTTTCCCAATTTGAAACGCTCTGCTTCGTAACGCCGAAAATTTTAGCCATTTCAACCTGATTCAGACCTCTGCTCATTCTAAGAGTTTTTATCTGTTCGCCAAGCATAAAACCTTCCTATTTTGTTTGTCAGTTTTCACTTTACGATGATATAAAAATTTCTTGACTTTTCTAAAATACTTAGTAAAATGATAATTGACTTTAATAATGAGGAAATGCATGTTTACTGAAAGTTCCATAAAAGTTGTAAATGGTTGGTGTGGGACAGAACTTCTTAATACAATTGTTTTATGTTTGTTGTCTGCAATTTATTTTATAATTACTCATAGAATTGCTTAGCCAACTTGGCGTCTATTTTGTACAGTTGTAGCTGTACTTCAAATATTTACAAAATAAAGTGAGGTCAATTATGAATAAAATCAAACTTTGTATTATTTCTGGTTTGGTTTTGGTATTTTTCTCATCGTGTGCGGATGAAAAATCAACACCAGCAGATTATTTTGATTATGAACAAGAGGCAGAAGAAATAGTAATAACAGGATTTAGTGACAAAGGGGAAGATGCAGAGATTGGAAACTTGGTAATTCCATCGAAAATTAAAGGAAAAAATGTCGTACTAATTGACTCCAACGCCTTTAGAGCCCAAACAAATTTTACTAGCGTAAAGATTCCGAAGACAGTACGGGAGATCGAAACTTGTGCTTTTGCCGAAACAGTTATTGAATCTGTAACTTTTGAAAATGGTGTTGAAAGTATTGGAATGGGAGCTTTTATACATTGTGATTATCTCAATGAAATAACACTTCCAGAATCTGTTCACTATATTGGTATAGCAGCATTTTACTGTCCAAATCTTACCGATATATATATCAATGGAGATGAAAATTCTGAACCAATAATTACTTCACGGTGGGATAACTTGCATAGAAAAAGTACCATTATGGATAACTTCCGTATAAGTGAAAGCCAGTGTAGTTCTGATGTTGAATGGTTTATTCATGACAAACTGGAATTTTCCAATCCAATTATATATGGGCTTTTTGATTTTCCTGAAAACAAAACAGAGCTTGAAGTTCTTTACGGATTAGATTTGAACTTCCCGTTGAAAAAAGGTCAACAAGTAACAATTACAGGGGATAGACCTATAAAAGCAAATTGCTATTATTGCGGAGATGAAAAATACTGTAAACTTCGCTATGTAACAAATACTTCTTCAGCAATTCCAAAGTCAAATGGTTTTCAAGTTTTTGTTTGCAATAAATGTTCAAAAGAAAAGGGCTTGAGATAAATTTCTGTAAAACTATACATAATATAAATCATGAGGGATATAAAATGACAAAGATTAAATATATTAGTTTTGTTTTCTTGTTTTTTTCACCGTTGTTGAATTGTTTTGCAGATGATTCAACTCCGATAAATTACTTTGAATATGATGTTTCAGATGAAACCTGTGAAATAAAAGGTTTAAGCCAACTTGGTAAATCTGCTAAAATTTCAGAATTGCTCATTCCTTCTAGAATTGAAGGAAAAATTGTTGACAGTATCGCTGAGAACGCGTTTAGAAATTATGATTTTTTAGTCAAAATACAAATTCCGGAAACAGTAGAAACAATTGGTTTTGATGCATTTCGGTCAGCAAATGTGACTTCAATTATCTTAGAAGGAGACCTCAACACACAGTATTTAAAATTACCTGATAATGATTCGCTCGAAGGTTTGTATAGAGGTAGTACATTTGCAGAAGAATACTCTTTCACTTCTATTCCGGAATGGGAAAAGGCTATTCATAGACTTGAATATGGGAATCCGATTGTTTATTGCTTCTGTGAATTAAATATGTTTGGTAATGAATTACTGGAAAAACCTGCAAAAATCGGCAAAAAAGTTTGGATACATGGAGCCAGAAAAATCAAAACAAATTGTTATGTTTGCAAGGAACATAAGATTTGCGGTTTTTATAACAATTTGAGGTCTAATGCAAGTTATATGCCAGAACCGAACGGATTTCAAGTTTTTATTTGCGATGACTGTGCGTTGAATATTGGACTTATAAAATAAATAGGAGAAAGGCATTTATGAAAAAAGTTTTGATATGTTTATTACTTTATTTTTTCATCCCAAGACTTTCTATGTCATTTGCTGATTCAAAAAATGATATATTACGTTGGGTAGAAAAGAATGAACATTCGATAGTGTGTATCGATTGGGATTATGCATTAGCTAAAAGCAAGGACGGAACCTTTTATATTTATGACAGTATATCAAGTGATAATCTTATTATAACCACTGAATATGAAACTTGTTCAAAAGAAATAGTGGCAAATAAGATAAAAGAAGCTATGTCAACTTATAAAGTGATAGAAAAAGAAGGTTATGTAGTATATAAAGTAAAAGGTCCTTTAGGGGCATGGAATTGGAATCCAAACTATGATAACGAGTTTTATGTAAAAACCCCGAAAGGTAATTATTATTCTGTTTCACTACTTTGGAAAAATGTAAATCCATTGCTAGATGAGTTCTAGTATTATCAAAAAAACACTTTATGAAGTATAATTATGTATAAAAAAGAAAAAATTCTTGAAATAAAACCTGAAATTGATTATGTCTCGAAAATATTAAGTTGCTTATTTGCTTGTATGTGTATTGCAATCGGGCTTTTCATAATTTTACAGCCTGTATATTCAAGACACTTTACATCTGAAGGAAATTATTATAAAAACAAGATACTTGCTTTCTTTTTATTTCCTGCCGGCTGTATTACTTTGATTGCAAATATTAAAGCTATTATTATTTGTCAAAGTCGATATTATCTATATCTTGATAAAGAAGTTCTGAAAATAAAAACAGTAAAACTAGCTGATTATTTTTTTTGGAATACGAAGAAATTAGAATATTCTGTACCTTATGAGAAGATTTCAGCAACTCAATTAGAGAAGATAAAAAAATCAAGGGACTACTCATATTCAATAGGACTAGAAAATGAAGAATTTGACGAAGAATATTTTGAGAAATTAAACCTAAAGAAAATCATACAAGCCACAACTATGGATCTATCAGAATTACCTATTATTACTGTAAGAGTTGAGGATGAAGAATTAACTCTAAAATTTGATGAGATTTTAAAACAGAAAATTGCACTTTATAAAAAAGACAACGAAGAAGATGATGATAACGAAATATAGTCCTAAAAAAATTTCAGCGTTTTTTATTTTAAAGATTAATTCTTCAAAACAAAGCAAAACTAATCCCAGCCAACTTTTCGGGCTGCGTTTGAGATGAGCTGAAAGGGGCGTTACGGGGGAATATCCCCCGTAGAAGGGGTAGCGTAAAACGCGTAGCGTTTGAAGCGAGGGGAAAGCTTTCCCCACACTTTATGCTTTGAACGCCAGTGACGGTATTGTTTTGTCTGTGAGAACAGAAACATCCACACGATTGTACGGAATATTGATGCCGTTCTCATTGAAGGTTTTGACTACATTCAGGCAAACCTCAGTTTTGAGGTCAAAGAAATTTGCACTCTCACACCAAACGATAAGGTTCATACCGATTCCAGAATCACGGCAATCTGTGAGAAGCACTTTCGAAGCATAATCAGGATTGTTTTTGACCACAAACTTGCATTTTCCCGGCACAGACTGAAGAACTTCAACGGCTTTGTCCAAATCAGTCGAATAATCCACGCTCACATCAAAAACATAACGGCGGTAATCAAAAGTTGAATAATTTTTGAGCTTGGTGTTGATAATTGCTGAGCTTGGGATTCGGATAAACTGATTATCAGGAGTGTGAATCCAAATCGAAAGCAGGCTGACTCTATCGACAGTGCCCATAATTCCGTCAACTTCGATGAAGTCCCCGATTTTCATAGTCTTTTCGGTGAGGATAAAAATGCCCGAAATCAGGTTGCTCACAGTTGTCTG
>CACZYY010000038.1:21154-33245 GCA_902785455.1 uncultured Spirochaetaceae bacterium | reverse complement strand
CATTTTCATGTACCTGCAGCCGTCAGCATGTTCATTAATGTACGCCGACAAAAATTACGAAAAAAAATACATGCTCCACTTAAAGGAATTGGATTCACTTGTAAAAACCGAGCCAGAATCGCGCTTAGGAAAGAGGCTCACTTACATTGTCTACGATTTCATTTCCTCACTCACCGACTGGCAGAAAGAAATATCAACAAAAAGTGCCGCCGGCGAACTCTATACCAAGACCTGGAACCAGTGCCGCCACTTCGTTCTCCCGATGAACCCGCAGCGCACCGAGCTGGAATACGCAATCAAGAACACGCTCACCCAGCTAGGAGTCGGGGTCAGGATTGGGAAGAAGAAACGGAAAGCGGAAAACTAAAAACGGAAAGTGGAAAATGCAATAAAAATAGCTTTCCACTTTCATCTTTCCGTTTTGCACTTATTTTATAGCCCTAACAATAATCCCTCCGCCGCGAATCACATTATCCTTATAGAACACTGCGCTCTGGCCTGGGGCTACGGCTCTCTGGGTTTCGGCGAATGTCACAAGCCATGGCTGTCCCTTGTATTCGGTTGTGTCGCTCTCTTCGGGAACATATTTCGTGATTTTTGCCTTAACCGGGCGGCTTGCAAGGCGGATTTTTACCTCTGCTTCGAATTCTTCGGCCGGTTCTACATCTGCCGGCCAAACGAAATCGTCTGCAATCATTGCGCTAGAATTGAGAGCGTCGTTCGGGGCCAGGACCACCACATTATTTTTTGCGTCGATTGCCTGAACATAGACAGGATAGCTTACGGCTACCCCCAATCCCCGCCTCTGACCAATCGTGTAATGCTCGATTCCCTTGTGCTTTCCGAGAACATGACCGTCCAAATCAATTATGTCACCCGGAACGGAAGGTTTGTCCGAGAACAAAATGTCAAAATATTCCTCACCGATGAAATCCTGGCTTTCCTCACGGTTGGCTGCCTCCAGGTTTGCTTTTTTGGCAAGATCGAAGACTTCTGATTTTTTGAGCGTTGCCAGCGGGAACCGCACTTTTTCAAGGACACGGCTTGGAATCCTGTTCAAGAAATATGTCTGGTCTTTGGTGACGTCTGCGGCAGTGGCAATCATGCTCGGTTTTTTGTCGCTTCCAAAAAGACCCTCCGTGGGTCGAACGATTTTTGCGTAATGGCCTGTGCAGAAATAATCGTAGTCAAAGCCAAGATTCTCAATTCCGTCGAGCAATGCGCCAAATTTGATGTAGCGGTTGCACTGAATGCATGGATTCGGAGTGCGGCCAGCGCGGTATTCGGCCTTAAAATATTCAAGGACACGTTTTTTGTATTCTTCCTGTACTTTTATTACATGATACTCAATTCCATGCTCGGAACAAAATTTCTCACATTCGGCGATATTCTCTTCTTCGCCCGGCCCGTAGCAGGCTTCTTTCATCGGCTTGTCGCTCTTGATTTCGGGTAAAGTGCCGTCCCACAAAGACATAGTGACTCCAATCACACGGCATCCCTTTTCTTTGAGCAAAAGTGCGGTCAAAGTTGAGTCCACACCGCCGCTCATTCCAACAACAACAGTATCTCCAGATTTTGGCAAGTCTAAAACATCATAATTCATATCAGCCTATTATATCAGAAGGTAAAAAGATAGAAAAGGTGTACTCTGAATAATATTTCTGCTATAATCTTTTCAATGTCACATATTGTAAAAACTCAGAAAATGGTCTCAGGGGGCGATTGTCTTGCCCAAATCAATGGAAAGAATGTTTTTATACCTTTTGCCGTTCCTGGTGAAGGGCTTGAAATTGAAATCACAAAATCTTTCCGCGACTATGACCTTGCAAAAATCATCAATATAATCACTCCCTCTCCGCACCGTGTCAAGCCTTTCTGTCCGCTTTACGGAATCTGTGGCGGATGCAACCTTCAGCACATTGAGGTCGAATATCAGAAAGAGCTTCGGAAATCCATTTTAAAAGAATGTTTCGAGCGTGAAGGAATCAAGTGCCCAGAGATTCAAATCATTTCTGGTTCGGACAAGAATTACCGCTCACGAATCCAGCTCACAAACGGCGGTTTCAACAAAAAAGAATCAAACGAAATCGTAAATCTGGAAAATTGCCCGATTGCGACAACAGAAATCAACGAATATCTAAAAAACACACTTCAAAATGAACGTCCGCGCGGTCGGGTTCATCTTTTTGGTGATGAACGGATTGCTTCTGATTCCAAAGTAATCGTTGCCGAAGAGCGGGAGCGGCCTGCAAGAGAAATAAAAGTTCAGGGAGCCAGTTCCAAACGAAAAGAAAAGCTCCGCCTGCAGCAGAACCGCCACTTCGCGGGCACGACATTGAACGAAAACAACCGCTGTGAGGTCGAAATCTTTGGCAAGAAAATCGCATTCGACGTTCAGGGCTTTTTTCAGTCAAACCTTGAAGTCCTCGAAAAAACAATTTCAGAAATCACACGCAACATGGGCGGCCGCAATGTCCTCGACATGTACTCAGGATGCGGAACATTCTCGGTCTTCCTTACAGATTTATTCGATAAGGTTTGCCTCGTCGAACATAACCGTGACGCAATCGTGTTCGCCGAGCAGAATCTTTCCGGAACAAGGCACGAAAGTTTCGGTCTTTCCGGTGAAAACTGGATTAAATACAGTGCGCAGAATTACATCACCAATAACGGAGATTTTGAGTCCGTTGTAATCGACCCTCCACGAAGCGGAATGGAAAAGGAAGTCTGCAAATGGCTCTGCCGCTCAAAAATCCCGCAGATTCGATCGGTAAGCTGTAATCCAAGCACGCATGCCAGGGATGCGTCATTTCTGGTAAAATCCGGCTACACCCTGTCAAAGCTCTTCCTGTTGGATTTCTACCCTCACACAGCCCACATAGAGTCCCTGGCCAATTTCGAGTACACAGAATGAAACATTCCCCAATTTCAAAAAAAAATCTCATAAAAGCAATTCTCGTATCACTGCTCACTGCTCACTGCTCACTGCTCACTGCTCAAACTCCTCAACGAACCTACGATTTGACAAAACTGGAGCCGAACTGGCAGGCAGTAATCGGTGGCGAAGCAGTATCTCCATGTGTCGCAACTTCTTACGGAGTCGCATTGCTCAGTGACGGCCGTCTTCTTTCAGCCTGCACCGGCTCTGGAACGGTTATCTGGCAGATGAGTATCAAAGGGCGCCCTAGCCCATATATCTCATCGTTCGGGGATTTTCTTTACGTTGTTTCGGACGGCACGAAAATCAATCTTATGAATCCTTCCGGAAAAACGCTCTGGACTTCAAACACGCAGTTTCAGATTACAAATTCCCCGGTTGTAGGAATAGACGGGAGAGTCTTTGTTCAAGGGAAAAAGCAAATCGCCTGCTACGGACTCGACGGAAAACGCAAATGGAAGGCCGATTCCTCAGAACTAGGCAATTTTCCAATCTGCCAGCTTGAAGACGGTTCAATTCTAGTCTTCTTAAAAGCCCTCAAAAATAATCAGAGCGTGGCAGCTCATTATTCAGCATTCGGAAAATGGCTTGAGGACATTACTTTTTCTGGAATCGTCTCAAGTGTTGAATCTTGCGAAAACGGTGTTCTTATTTCTCTCAAAAACGGCTCTATCGGTCTTGTGACTTCACTTCCAGACGGAACAGCAGCTTCAAAATGGGTCAACGGTTCGGGTAATTCTGGCGGTGCATTCAAAATCTGTTATTCAAAAACAAGCGGGAACACGGCATTTTTCTTTCAAAACGGCTCAAAAACTGAGGCGATTATAGTAAAAACTGAATCCGGCGAAATTCAAAACAGATTTCAAGTCGGTCAAATCGCATCATCAGACTTCAAGATTGCACGCTCAACACAATCCGGATTTTTCATCAGCGGTTCGTATTCGGCCTGCGAGTTTTTGGAATCCGGCACGATTCTTTATGCGGCACTACTCCCGCCACCAACAAAATGGAACGCAATTTTTTATACTGATAAGAATTACATAATTCTTGCGATGAAAGACTGGACAATGAAAGGCTTTTTGATGAACGATGTTCCAAAAGTGTCAAAAAAAACTCCATCAAAAGCTCAAAAAATATCCTACATAAAATCAATTGAATACGATTCAACGGCAATGGAACTTGGAATCAGGCCTCTAACAAATCAAAAGATGGCTGAAATTTCACAGGCCTTCAAAAATGGCGATTATGGCGAAAAAGAAAAAGAATACCTCGAACTCTTAAAGACTGAAGCAGAAAATTACATAAAGTCGTATTCAACAGAAAGTCATTTTGGAACGGATGAAGTAAATTTCTTTGCTGAGAATGCAGTTTTCACACAAAATCTTCTATATTTAATGTCAAAAACTGGTACAAGAGAATTTTCTTTGTTCTATGCACGTCTTCTTTCAACTGAATTAGACAAAAGCCAGCTCTTATCGGTTATTTCTTTTGCAGGACAACTAGGCTATGATGAAGACGGATATATGCTTGCTGCGCTGGAGAATCTTGTGCTGAATAAAATACGACCAAATGAGACAACCTTGCTCAAGGCAGTCTGTGACACAACATATCAAATTTGCCTGTTCATGGGCCGACCAGCCCTCAATAGACGCGGGAAAAATATTCTCACGCATTTATTTTTTCCTTCTTATGATCAGAACGTGCAGGTTTATGCAAGAAAATCGCTCGAAAAAATGATAAATCTAGAGAAAAAGTGACAATATTAAAATCTTATGATATAATTATAATGTTCTTTTCAAGGAGGATTTTGATGAACATTAAAAAAGTGCTGAAAAGTACATTCATTTCCATAATTGCTGTTTTTACGGCTGCCAATCTTACAGCTCTTGAAGTTAACAGAAACGAGCTTGAGAGTGCCCCTAACGGAGACGAAGTAGTTTTCCGCAATTATTCAGGCCCGCACACAGTCATAAATACAATCGAGCAAATCCGTGCAATCGGTTCTGCTCTTGGAGATCAGGTGAGAGCCAATCCAGAAAACACAGGCTTAATCGGTTCCCCAAACAAATATTCTGTAATTCATGCTATTGATCCGTCAACCAAAGAAAAGATGGACGCAGATATTTTCATCATCGGCAAAGGTGCGACAGTTGACCACATCACAAACCTTCGTCGAATTATCTCAGCATATCTTGAAGCCGCTTACGGCTATTCTACAAAAGATGCAGGCACAATTGCTACATTCATCACGGTTTACAATGCTGTTTATCGTGGTAAAATCGAGTATTTTCAGTCAAAATATAAAGATATCGTAATCAAAAATCTTTCGGCTTCTATCGTTGGTCTTTCAACAAATTATGAAGAATGGCCTGGAAAAACGCAGATTGTAATTCCTCTGTCAGATTTGAATGGCGGGCTCAGCACAATTGACACATCACTCATTTCAGACAAAGAAGTTGTAAAGTCCATGCAGGGTGAAGAAGATAAAGGAATTGACACTCGAAAAGACATGGTTGATATAAAGGAACGCGAGGCTGACAATCTTCAGGAAAAAGCCGATGCCAAGCAGTCCAAGGCTGATGAAGAAAAGGCAAAGCTTGCTGAGGAACAGAAAAAGAAGGCCGAAGCTGACGCCGAAGCCGCTAAGAAAAAGGCTGAAGCTGACAAAGCCAAAGCTGAAGCTGACAAAAAGAAGGCCGAAGCTGACAAAGCTAAAAAAGACGCCGAAGCAAATCCTGATGACAAACAGGCCCAGAAGGATGCTAACCAGGCTCAGAAAGATGCCGATGAGGCCCAAAAAGATGCTGACCAGGCTCAGAAAGATGCCGATGAAGCACAGAAAGATGCCGATGACCAGGCTCAGAAGACAGACGAGCAGGCTCAGAAGACAGACGAAGCTCAGTCCGAAGCCGATGAAGCTCAGGCTCAGGCTGATAAAAAGCGTGACGAAGCTCAGGAAGAACGTACTTCAATCGCAAAAGACCAGCAGTCACTTATCCGTGAAGCATCTTACACTAAGAGCGGCGAGCATCACATGTACGGTCTCAAGAATGTCGATGAGCAGGGCGTAATGAGCGCAATTGTCAAGATGAACTCAGTGAATGGTTCTATTATCAAAGAATCACCTGTAGATTGCATCCGTTGTCGTACAGCTTTTGATGACGGCTCATGGTTTATCGCTGTAGCAGGTTCAGATGCCGCTAACGGTGTTGTCCGCCTTGTTCAGATTGACAAGCAGAATCTTGAGATTAGCGCAGAGAGTGCCGAAAGACTTTCAGATCTCTCTACCCTCGTTGAAAAAGACGGAAGCTACTACTGTACAGTTCAGGACGGAGCCGACTATTACATCGGAAAGTTCAACAACACAGTTCAGAGCCAGCTTATTTCAAAAGTTAAGGTAAAGGGTGCGACACCAATTACAATCACATCTCAGGGAATCATGGTAACATCAGCAAGCGGCAAGCCAATCATCTTGAGTCTTGAGGATTTAACAAGCATATCACCGGAGTGATAAATAAAGCATCAAGTTTTTATATTTGATAGATATAATAAAAAACGGTTTCCAAGCGGAAACCGTTTTTTTGCATTTATTGCAATATCAAAAACTAATTCGATTTATTACTCGTCTTCATTAGCTTTATTTTCAAATCGTGTGATTGAGCTAAGAAACAATAATGGTACATCGCCAATAGGACCGTTTCGCTGCTTGGCTACAATGATTTTTGCATCCTGAACAGGCTCGGCCTCGCCGTCTTCCTGCTTTTTTCGCTCACGGTGAATGAACATTACGACATCAGCGTCCTGTTCGATTGAGCCAGATCCTCGCAGCTGATTCAAGCTTGGTTCGTTTCCTTCTGCGTCTCGGCTTACCTGACAGAGAGCGACAATCGGAATATTAAGCTCTCTGGCTAGTGATTTGAGAGATTTTGAAATTTCACTAACCTGCTCGTAAACTGGAGCAGCCGAATTTTCTGTAGCAATCAAACCTATATAGTCGATGAAAATTACTTCGACTTTCTGATTCGTTCTCATACGCCTTGCCATTGCTCGCAAATCAATGAGTTGCATGTTTGGCGTATCAACGATGTAAAGAGGTGCATCATAGCAACGGCCAGCCGCATCGTTGAGTTTCTGGAAATCGTCAAGTTTGAGCATACCAGTGCGGAGTTTGGTACCGGCGATTCGCGCGTTCTGAGAAAGAAGTCGCTGGCCGATCTGAACATGTGACATTTCCAATGAGAAGAAACCGCACGGAATTTTTTTTGTGACGGCAATATGCTCCATCATATTCAGGGCAAGGGCAGTTTTACCCATAGAAGGTCGGGCACCAATGATTATAAGTTCGGCTTTCTGGAAACCGCTGGTCATGGTGTCGAGTTTTGAAAAGCCTGAAGGAACGCCTGTGAATGTATTCTTGCTCTTGTAGTTCTTTTCAATCATATCGACAGTAAGCGGAACAATGTCACCCATTGAATGAACTACGGTTGTCTGCTCGTTGTCAGCAAGGTCAAAAATCTTTTTTTCGGCTTCTTCAAGGATAAGCTTTGAGTCACGGGTTTCATCAAAAGCCGAGGCCTTAATCTGCTGAGACACATCAATAAGGCTGCGGCGAGTTGCTCGCTCAAAAACAATCTTCGCATAATATTCGATATTTGCCGCAGTTGGAACCACATCAGTGAGAGAAGCAATATATGCTGCCCCGCCCGACTGTTCTAGCTGACCAGTTTTAGAAAGTTCTTCGACAAGAGAAAGCGTGTCACAAGTTTCACCCTTTGAGAAAAGACGCATCATGGCACGGAAAATAACTTGATTCTGCTGCGTATAAAAATGCTCAGCACGCAAAAGAGTCGCAATCGCACTAACCGAGCCCCAGTTGAGAAGCATGGCACCAAGAGTCGCGCGTTCCGCCTCGTCATTATGTGGCGGTATAGTATCTTTCAAAACAGAATCCATATTTTTCCCCATAAAAAAAGCCACACAGATTCGAAAAATCTACGATTTTTCAATTTAAAGGATTTTGCGTTAGCAAAATCGAATCCGTGTGGCATTTATAAAAATATGCTAAAGCTTACTGAGCGTCAGCAGCTGGAGCTTCTTCCTTTGCAGGCTCAGCAGCTTCTTCTTTCTTAGCCTTTTTTGGCTCTGCTTTTTTAGCGTTCTCGTCTTCCTGTGCTGTAACAGCAATTTTGACTTCAGCGTTTGCAGACTCATAAAGGTGAATTGTACAGTGGTAGTTACCAACTGATTTGATTGTAACGCCAGGAATGTCGATTCGTTTGCGCTCTACCTCAAATCCGTTCTTAGCCAAGTACTCAGAAACTGTGAGAGCTGTAACAGAACCGAAGAGTTTTCCGTTTGCAGCAGCTGGCATTTTGAGCTCGATTGTGAGTGCTTCAAGCTTGTCTTTGAGGCTTGCAGCATCCTTACGTTTCTGCTCTTTGCGTGCTTCGATTTCCTCTTTGCGAGACTCGAAGTAAGCTACAGTCTGATCATTGTACGGAACTGCGTACATATGTGGAAAAAGGAAGTTGCGAGCGTAACCGTTGGCAACATTTTTAACATCACCCATTTCACCGAGGTGTTTAACATCTGTATAAAGAATAACTTTCATTTTACAAGCTCCTATTGGATTTTATTCTGCCCCGCGTTACCAGGAGTTGGATCGTAGGGCTATTCTGCTTGCATGGATGCAAGCGATAAGGAAGCAAGAAATGCGTTAGCACATTTTTGTGCGACCATTTCTTGTCACGAATCGAGTTTTACATGGATGTAAAACCCGTTCGATTTACTCTGTTACGAATGGCAACAAACAGATATTGCGAGCACGTTTGATAGCTACTGTGAGCTCGCGCTGGTGTTTTGCACATGTACCAGTGATACGGCGTGGAAGAATCTTACCGCGCTCTGTTGTGAAGCGTTTGAGACCGTCTGCATCTTTGTAATCAATTTTTGCTTTGTTAGCACAGAATCGGCAAACCTTCTTGCGGAAGAATGTTTTACCTTTACCGCGAGCGCCTTTGTCCTCACCGTCTCGGCCTTCAGATGCGCCCTGTGTATCTACTTTGAGTTCGACTTCGTTTGTAACTTCGTCTGACATAGTGTTCTCCTATAAAAACTCCGCGTTAGCGGCGTTGCATGGAGGCAACGAATGTGCGAGTTTATGCCAACGGCAAAAACTCGGCCGTGAAAAAATTACATGGAAGTAATTTTTTCATGCCCCCTATAAATTAAAATGGGATGTCTTCTGGGAAGCCACTGTCTTGTGGACCGCCAAAGCTCTGGTCGCCATAATCAGGAATATCATTGCTTGGAGCAAAGCTGTTCTGCTGCTGTGGTTGGAATTTCGGTGTATACCCCCCAGACGGTTGTGCACCGCCGTTACCAGAATTTCCGCCTAAAAGCTGAACATTGTTTGCAACGATTGAAACATTGCTTCTCTGCTGCCCTGTTGTCTTATCCTGCCAGCGATCCTGCTTGAGATAACCTTCTACGCAAATCTGCTTACCTTTTTTGAGATAAGGAAGAAGATTCTCGGCTGTTTTGCCCCAGATTGTGACATTAAAGAAATTTGCTTCATCTACCCACTGATCACCCTGTTTTCGGCTTCGATTAACTGCAATGCTGATATTCGCACGAGCCTGACCGTTTGGTGTGAATGCGTATTCACGCTGATCACTGCCGTTCAAATCGCGGGTTAAACGTCCTACAATTGTGACGCTGTTAATATCAGTCATTTAATGCCTCCAAAGGTGTAAAAGTGGTGATGCAAACCTATTTTGCTTCTTTGTCGTCGAGTTTAACGAAAAGAGATTTGAGCAAATTGTTGTTCAATCGGAACTGAGTGTTGATTTCAACGATTTTAGCAGGATTTGCTTTGACTGTGAAAAGAACGAATCGGCCTCTCTTCTGTTTTGCGATTTCGTAAGCGAGGTCACGGTCTCCGTAAGACTCTTCTTTTTCGACTGTTGCACCAAACTGTGCGAGAACGGCTTTTACTTTCTCTGTGCCGTCTTTGAACTTCTCATCCTCGATAGGATAGATAGTCATGAGTTCATACTTTTTCATGTGTGTATGTTCTCCTTATGGACATTTGGAGTCCGCATACGCAGACTCAAGGGGTTAGAATTGATTTTATCAAATTCCGCAGCCTCGTGCAAGAGCTTCTTTGTAAACTTCGACATATTTTTCGCAACTTGCTTTCCATGTGAAGTCCTGCTCCATTCCACGTTTCTGCATCTTTTTGATATGGTCTTTTTTGTTGTAGTAAGCCCAGACTGCCCAGCCTACAGTGTCATAGATTGCTCCAGGAGTAAGCGCGTCAAACATAAAGCCTGTACCCTCGCCTGTTTCCTGGTTGTAATTTTGAACCGTGTCAGCCAAGCCACCTGTTCGGCGAACAATCGGCAAAGTGCCATACAATTCTGAGTACATCTGGTTGAGACCGCATGGCTCATATTGAGAAGGCATGAGGAAAAAGTCACTTCCCGCCTCAACCAAGTGACTGAGCTGCTCTGAGTAGCCGATTTTTGCACGGAGATTAGGGAGTTTTGACTGAAGATTGTTGATTTCGTCCTCGCACCACTTTTCGCCTGTTCCGATTATCGCAAACTGAACCTTCATGTCACGGCAAATGTTGTAGATTGAGCCGTAAGACGGGGCAAAGACCTCAGCGATGCCTTTCTGGCTTACGAGGCGGCCTACCATACCAATCAACGGAATATCAGGATCGACTTCAAGACCAAAAGCTTCCTGCAAGGCTTTTTTACACTCAGCTTTTCCCTTCATATTAGAAACTGAATAATTTGCAGGAAGAGTTTTGTCAGTCTTTGGATTCCATGTTGAGATGTCAACACCGTTGATAATTCCACGGACAACATCGCTGCGAACGCGCAAAAGACCGTCCATGCCAAAACCACCTTCAGCAGTCTGAATCTCATAAGCGTAAGTCGGAGAAACCGTTGTTACCATGTCCGCGCTTGAAATTCCTGCCTGTAAATGATTGATTGCGCCGTTACGCTCAAAGCCTGCTCCATAGAACAAGCCCCAGTCAATTCCTAAATCCGGGAATTTGTCTTTTCCGTAAACGCCCTGATAGCCGATATTGTGGATTGTATAAACACTTGCCGTATGCTGGAATTGTGGCTGCCATCGACATACATGTTTTAAAAGAACCGGTGCCAGACCTGCGCTCCAGTCGTGTGCATGAACGATGTCCGGGAACCACTGGATTTTGTTGCAAATCTGGAATGCTCCATGACAAAGGAGTGAAAAGCGGTATGTATTGTCCGAAAAATCCGGATCAAACTTTGTGCCATATACGCCATCGCGACCAAAGCAAGCCTCATGATCAATAAAATAGACTTCTACCTTTGGAAAGCCTGGGAGCGGCGTTTTGTAAACTTCTGTCCACTCCTGACCTGTTCCAACAGGAACTCCCATCGGACCTTCGAGGGCAGTGAGTTTTTTTCGGTCAATTTTATAGTAGCGGGGAATTACGATTTTGACATCGTGTCCCAAAAGGCTTAAATTTCCTGCCAGAGCCGAAACTGCGTCAGCAAGACCTCCAGTTTTTGCAAAAGGAACCGCCTCAGAACTTACCATCATTATTTTCATTTTATTTCCTCCTTATAAACTCCGCGTTAGCGGCGTTGCATGGATGCAACGGAAATGCAAGTTTTCGCCAACGGTGAAAACTTGGCCGTGATAAAATTACACGAATGTAATTTTATCATGCCTCCTTAGAGATTCTTCATAGCTTCGATAAACGCCTTTTCTGAATTGACGATTGTCTTCTCAGAAACACAATATGCAAGCCTGAACCAATTTTTGCCGCCGAACCCGCTTCCTGGAGCCGCAAGAATCAGATATTTTTTGAGATAATCAGTGAAATCGCCGTCATCGCCCTTGAAATTTGCAGGAACTTTGCAGAAAAGATAGAAAGCTCCCTGCGGACGGAAATATTCGATTCCGGCCTTGTCCAAAATTGCCATAAGCTTGTCGCGGCGTGTTTTGTAGCTTGAATAATCGACCTCGGCATCCCAGGATTTGGCGATGACTTTCTGGAAGAAGGCAGGAGCGTTTACGCAGCCCAAAACTCTTAGAGAGAACGTTACGGCCTTGATGAATTCTTCCGGCTCATGAGACTTCGGGTTT
>CACZYY010000038.1:0-21145 GCA_902785455.1 uncultured Spirochaetaceae bacterium | reverse complement strand
ACTTTCTGGAAGAAGGCAGGAGCGTTTACGCAGCCCAAAACTCTTAGAGAGAACGTTACGGCCTTGATGAATTCTTCCGGCTCATGAGACTTCGGGTTTACGGCGATGTAACCTATTCGCTCGCCAGGCAAGCTCAAATCTTTTGCAAATGAAGAAACAATCACAGTGTTGTCGTAGAACTGGAAAGCCGGTGCAACCTTTGTCCCATCATAAACAATCGCACGGTAAGGCTCATCACACACAAGGTATGTGACACGACCTGTTTTTTTGTTGTTTTCGGTTAAAATTGATGCAAGCTCTTTAATCTCGCTCTCGGAATAAATCTTGCCTGTAGGATTGTTCGGATTATTGATAAGAATTGCGGCAGTTTTTTCAGATAATTTTGACTTGATTGCCTCTAAATCCAAAGAAAAATCAGATTTTGAAGGAACTTCAACAAGAATGCCGCCGTGATTTTTGGCATAATGGCGGTACTCTGCAAAGAATGGAGCCGGAACAATAACCTCATCGCCCGGATTAAGAATCGACTTGAAAACGCAGTTGAGCGCGCTTGCGGCCCCAACAGTCATAATCACATTGCTTGCGCAAACAGCGACTCCCTGCTCTTTTTTGATTTTTTGAGCAATTGCTTCACGGACAAAAGGATAGCCTGCGTTTGGCATGTAGCCGTGACATCCGTGGCTTGTGTCTTTTGCTTCTTCCTGGATAGCTTTGATGACTTTTTCTGGCGGATCCAAATCCGGATTCCCCAGAGTGAAATCAAAAACATTGTCCTCACCATGCTCCTTTTTGAGCACGATGCCTTCTTCAAACATTTTTCGGATGACTGATGCACCCTTAGAATTTATCATTTCCTGAATATGACGTGCAATCATGATTCAAATAGTATATCACATTCTTGCGTGATGTGCGAGAAAAGTTTAAACTAATTCAAAAAAATTGTGGTAATAAATTGAAGAAAGTATTTTTCCTTTTCTTTTCACTATTTTCTCTCAGCATGATTTTTTCGCAAACGCCAGTCAGGATAATGGGCGGAGAAATTGACTATCTTTTCAATGAAAGGCTTACGTCAGCAGAAATCCTCGCGCTCAGACGAGGTGAAGTTGTCTGTAACAGCATCGGAAAGCTCAAATACTCTCGGATAAACGATATTCCCGAAGCCAGCCAGCTTATTTCCGCGGTCAAAAAAGTTAATCCCAACCATCTTGCGGAAATAATCAAAATTCTTCCTTACAAAAAGTACGAGAACCTTACAGGAATTGTATCAAAAATGCTCAAAGACGAGGAAAGCTACACAAAAGTTCCGTTTTACACCGATGAAGATGACGAAATCGTTTACCTCTACGCAGACGCAAAAATCCAGAATATCGAAAAAGTCGGCGGAAAGGAAATCATCACTGAAAAATTTTTGATGAAACCACTTGATTATTTTACTGGCAGGATTGAGTCAGTAAAATTCGGCACGTATTTTTTTTATCAGATGAAGAACATCAACCGAGTGCGTTACAAAAGCTTTATCAGTGCGATTGGTAAAGGCAAAATGATTGCCGTAATCTCTATTTTCCGTTACGGCGACAACTGGATAATTTATGCGCTTGGCGGAGTTGACATAATAAAGCTTCCGTTCATTGACAAACGGATTGACAGGGCATTTTACAATCGAATCAAAGCATTCTGCCTCTTTACATTTGAAAAACTAGAGGAATCTGTGTCAGAGGATGAGGAAAACTGATTTTGAACGCGGTGAATTTCATTTCATGAGATTCGGAAACATGTTCTGAAATAAAGAGTTTTTCTCTAAAATTTGGATTGTAGATTTTATCGCCTTTTACCGGGAAGCCGCACCAAGCCAAATGACAGCGAACCTGATGTCTGAAGCCTGACTTTATGTGGCAGATAGCGACGTTTTCTGATTCAAAAGAAATTTCTGTCTGGTAAACGGCACTCCCGCCTTTTTTGAGAGCTGCCCTGCCCGCATTCTGAGTCACAGGCCGAACTTCACGCCCTTTTTGCCCGAACGGACGAAAAGCACTTTCGACAACAAATTGATTTTTTATGATGTTTGGAGCTAGCGGAAATCCACCAAGAATCTCTGCACATTCAGGAATGTGCTCGACTTCTGCACGGTACCATTTTTCAAATTTTCCGTCTTTCTGGGATTGAATAAGCTTATCGAATGATTCCTGCGTAGTCGCGATTAGAACAAGACCGGCCGTCTCCGTGTCAATTCGATGGACAAGCCCAT
Organism: uncultured Spirochaetaceae bacterium; assembly: GCA_902785455.1. Classification (GTDB taxonomy): domain Bacteria; phylum Spirochaetota; class Spirochaetia; order Treponematales; family Treponemataceae; genus Treponema_D. Next base: position 18,900 of record CACZYY010000038.1, on the reverse strand, counting down.
GCTCAACTTCTTTTTTGCCGTGAACAAGTGCAATCTGAGGAAAATATCGGATTGTCTCTGTCAAAATGCTCTCATCACCTTCAAAAAGCGGTGCACTTGGAAGCCCAGCCGGCTTAAAAACAACAACAAACGGTGAAGAATCAGAAGGTTCATGTATTATTTTCATATTCTAATTTCTCACAGAGCACACAGAGTTCACAGAGTTTTTTTTCTCCGTGTTCTCCAAAACTCTGTGAGGAATTTACCTCCCATATTTTTCGTGTAAGGTCCGAAGCACTTTTTTGAAGCGCAAGGGAACAGGGGCCTTGAATGTAGACCGTTCTTTATGACCTGGCAGACGGATTTTTAATAAATATGCATGGAGCATGAGGCTTGAACTTTGGAACGGCGAACCTTTTAAGAAATTCCCGTAAATCGGATCTCCCATTACCGGACAGCCTAAGAATTTCATGTGCACGCGAATCTGATGTGTGCGCCCGGTTTTGATTCGGATTCTCATAAGCGAGAACGGTCCGTAAGTTGCAAAGCATTTGTAAAGTGTAATCGCCTTTTTGCCTTCTTCCGTGCCGACGGCGGCCTTGTAACGTTTTCTGTCCCGCGGATCACGGATAATCTGAGTTTCGATCCTGCCTTCAAGGATTTTTGGGCGACCACAGCAAATTGCGATATATTCTTTTGTAATTCGGTTGTGATGCAAAAACTCATCGTGCAGGAATTCTTCGGCCGAGCGATTTTTTGCAGTGATTATGACTCCGCTCGTGTCCTTGTCGAGCCGATGAATGATTCCAGGTCGTCTTTTAGCAAGGACTTCGGCGTTCACTTCTTCGGTTGAGTCCTGGTGAATCGCATTTCGCCCCCAGTGATATAAAAGTGCGTTCACGAGCGTGCCGTTCCAGTTCCCCGCTGCCGGATGAGTGACCATCCCCTGCTTTTTGTTCACGACGCAAACATTTTCGTCCTCATAAATGATTTCCAGAGGGATATTTTCAGGCTCTATGTCCTCGGGGATATTTTCTTCCCACTGAATGTCAATCTGATCGCCCGCCTTTACCTTTGCAGAGACTTTTGCGTTTTTTCCGTTGAGAAGAATTTCTGTAGCCCCGCTTTTTAGTTTGGAGCGATTCATGTTAGTTCCGTCAAAAGCAGTGCTTGGAAGAGAAGCGATATATTTGTCGAGCCTTGTGCTGCCCGCAAAATCAGCAGGAATTTTTGCGCTAAAAAATGGCACTTTCAACTCCCTCGATAAAGCTTTCGGACGGTGGAAGATTTTCCATTTCCTTTTCGTGTTTGAGTCTCTCTTCGGCCTGTTCGTCTGTCTCGTCTTCATGCAATCTAGGAGGAGCACGGTCTTTTGCAGCTGTTACAGTATATGGTTGCATTTCGCGAAGTTTTCGAAGTTTGCTCTGTTTTCGTGTACGGGAAATCATATTGATAGCCAAATCTGTCAGTCCCAATCCTACACAAGTTACCGCAGAAATTTTGATTATTTTCCACTGATCATCCTCTGTGAAAGAATCCGTGCTTTTATCGAGCGGATTTCGGAATTCCCCGTACTGATAAAGAGAATAGCCTACGGTCGTCCATAAAGTAACAAAAGGAAGTGAACCGAACGTAATAATTTCTGTTCGACGAATATCTTTTGCCCACTGAGGGAAATTAATATCATCATAGTTTGAAGAATCAGCCGCAAAAAGATTTTGAGGTAAAAACGAGAAAACGAAAATAAAAAGCAAAAAGAACAAAAACTTCTTCATTTTGAATTTTTTAATTGCCACAGCAAGCACATTCGTTGGCGTGCTTGCCTAGATTCGATTTTGCTACGCAAAATCAGTAAATTTATAAAAGTAAGATTCTGTAGGAATCTTGAACCTGTGTGGCATTTATCACATTACCTCATTCAAAGCGTCCGAAAGTTTTAGAAGCATATCTACGCTCAAATCCTCGGCTCTCACGCTGCCCTTAATTCCGGCCTTTTCTAGAGCCTGGTCTGTCTTTTCGCTGCCCGCAAGAGCAAGCATGTTGTTTCTCACAGTCTTTCTTCGTGAAGAAAAAAGCTGTCGGAGCATTTTCATGAACAGCTTGGGATTTTTACATCGCGGAAAATCCTCGCGCTTTGTCATTAGCACAGCCCTGCTCGCTACATTTGGAACGGGCCAGAAATTTCCGCCTGCCAAATCAACAATATTCTTGACATTGTAGGCCCACTGGCATAAAACGGAGAACGAAGAATAATTTTCAGTTCCTTCCTTTGCGGTCATTCTCTGAGCGACTTCTTTTTGAATCGTGACAACGGCCTTGTCAAAGCGAACTCCCTCGTTGATAGTGTCCGCAATAATTGTGGCGGCAACATTGTACGGAAGATTTCCAAAAAATCTTTGGGCAGCGCCATTCTCATCGGAATATTTTTTCCATGTTTTGAGGACATCGCCCTCGACAAGCTCAAATTTGCCTTTTTCTGAATAATTCTCAAAAAACTGTCTTACAAGCCTTGCAAATCCGTGGTCAATTTCAAAGGCCGTGAGTTTTGCACCGCGCCCAAGAATCTCGTCAGTCATGCTGCCAAGACCGGGCCCTACTTCCCACACGGTAGAATTTTCGTCAATATCAAGAGAATCGATAATTTTTTTGCGGGCATCGGCATTCACCAAAAAATTCTGCCCGAATTTCTTTTGCATTGCCATACCATTTTCGTCCAAAAACGCCTTCAAAGCCAATGGACTGTTGTAGTCAGGGTGTTCCAAATCTTTTTCCTTATTATTTAAAGCTGAAAAATAAAACCAGTTTACTGATTAAAAAATACAATCCACTCATAATAGCACTTATTGGCACAGAAAGAAAAGGCACAAGAAGACAAATTATCACACCAAAAAGCCCTAAATACAAAAAAAGAAATACAAGCGGCGACACAAAAAGACTTGCGACAATTCCCTGCGGCATGAGCCTTCCAAAAAGACGTATCGCGACAGGAGCAGTTGAAAGCTGGGCAGCCGAAGAGTCCGAAAGAGAAATGCGAATTTTATACGGAATAAAAATTGGATACCACTTCCTGAAGATTTTTCCAAAAATCATAATTCCCGCAAGTGAAGCATAAGAAAGCATAAATGCAGGTTCCAGAATATGCGAAGGAAAAATCACACAATGAATAATAAAACAGAATGAAAGAAGAGAAAGACCTTCGGGCCGGTTCATCCTGAAAAACGAGTTGAGATACAAAATCAACGCTGCAAGAAAAGCCCTGAACAAAGAAGGGGAAATTCCTGCGAACCATACAAAAAACGCAACTGCCCCAAGCTGAATCGCGTCCCCAAGATTTCTTCCACTAGCTTTTCGTCCTAAAAAACGCGCTATTCCACCGAAAAGGCCGAGGTGCATCCCGGAAAGAGCGAGAATATGTGAAAGTCCTGAATCACGGAAAGCATTTGAAACGGATTTTTCTGTGTATTCACGGCTCCCAGAAAGAAGAGCAAGAAGAAGACCGCCTGCCTTTCCCCATGCATACATGAGCCGTTTGAACTGAAGGCGGCACAAAGAGCGGAATCTTGCTACGCTTTTTTGAAAACAATTTCCGTGCCAGCCAAGGAATTTTCCGTTCTCAACAAGAAACATAATTTCATTTCCTTTTTGAACGCATTTTACTTCAAGAGAAAAAACACTTCCATTCTCAACAAGCCCCCATTTTCCACCAGAAGAAACTTTGCTGTACAATTTTCCGGGATAATAAGATTCAACAAGTTCGCAAGGAAAATAAACGGATGCTTCTCCCCTTGCTTCGTATATGCCACATGAAGTAAAAGCCTTTCTTATGTAAAAGGATGTTTTGTAAGATGAACCAAAAAATGAGGTCTTAACAGGATTGGATGCCACAAAGCCCTCAATTCTCACAATCTCAGATTTTTTTGCAAAACAGACGAACGGACTTCTATTCTTGATTTTTGCTATTCCCGAATAAAAAAGAATTGCAAGAATCAGACTGGAGACAAAAACAGGATTTTTAAGATTTTTTACCAATTTAATGCTTGGAGAGACTTTTTGGCCTCGTCAACGACTTCAAGCGGATATGAGAGATAAGTCACTGATAAAAGCGTATCAAAGGCTGTTTTGTCTCCCAATTCTCCTAATGCAGTAATCAGAGCAAGAACAACGCTCTTGGCAGGCATTTCGACTTTGGCATCCGAAGATGCATTTTCTACTTTGCGATTGCACTCTGAGAGCATATCTGTAAGACTCTGAGCAAGGTCGTGTGAAGGGATTTGAACGGAAGTTTTAATCAGTCTGACAAAATCTTTTTCGCTCATTGTTCCTTTTGCATAAGCTTTTTTGGCCAGCAATAAGTTTCTGTTGATTGCAGAAGCCGCATGGGACCATTTGTGTTCCGTAAGAACTTCCTGAGTATCAAGCTGAAAACCTATAAACGCCTTTTCAGAATCTTCGCTTTTTGCGCTCAAATTCTCTACATTATTAATAGCAATTAAAAGTGCGTTTTCGGCAATCTGGCACAAAGAATTTTCAGAAATTTTATCAGATTTTTTCAAAATTTTAAAATAATGCGCGGAATCTTCAATTTTTGAAGAGGAAAGAATTCTGATTGCATCGCCAAAGGAATCCTGGGACAGAGAGACAAGCGCATCATCAATGGCTTCGTGATATTTATCCCAGATTTTTGAAACCCAGATATTGTAAATTATTGATAGAGATTCATTATCACCAATTTTACCAATCGTTGTGATGGCCTCTTCCAGAACATTTTCTTCGTTTTCGTTTGCCTTGTAAGCTGATGCAAGATAGTCATTAAGAAACAAAACAGTGAGAGACTGGTCATTGCCGGAATAAAGCTCCAGATTCTTCATAATCGCACGACGAAGCTCAGGATTCTTAAACAATTTGAAAATCGTCATGAATTTTTCAGAAATTTGCTGCAAATCGGAATTTTTCAGGCTTTTTATTGATTCAGCATCTGACGGAAGCACAAGGACACAAGCAAGCGCAAGATTCGTTAAATCCTTGTCGTCTTTTAAGACAGACGAATTTTCAATTGAAAAATCAAGGGCTTTTTGTGTGACGGAAACAAGGTCTTTTTCTTTTAAATTTTTAACAATCGTAATTTTTTCGGCAAGGCTCGCTTTTATGAAGTTTTTTTCAATCTGTGATGATACGGCAAAAATTTGTAAAGAGGAAAAAAATATCAAAAACGCAAGAATGAATTTGTTTTTCATTCAATGCTCCTGCTTTCAAAAGGAATCTCTAAATTTGCCAGCTCTTCGGCAGCCTTGGTATCGACATTTTCTTCATCAAACAAAGTAGAAGAATCAATTGTCTCTTCTGAATCTAGGGAATCATCTGAGTCAGCCGCAATATCTAGCACTTCGTTTGGGCTGAGATTTTCTTCGGCTGTATTAACTTCGCTCTCACCTTCCCGGATGTCGCCGCTCTCAACGCCTTCCTGCTCAACTTCCGCAAGGGCCGTAAGCTCATCTTTCTTTTCTTCTGAAAGATCCCGATAAATGAATTCGAGAATCTTGTTCTTCATATCTTTTTCAATATGCAAACATTCAAAATGAAGCCGCGACTGATTTAGTTCCTGATTGAACTCGACCGCACGGACAATTCCGAACATAATGATAAGCCTGTCATCAATGTCAAACTGAAGCTTGATCTTGATGTTCTGCTTGCCTTTTCCACCAATACGAATCATCGCGCCGTCTTCTGAAATGTCTTCCAATAGACATTTATATCCATCTTCAATTTCAACGGCATCGTAATCAGGAAGATCTTCGGTGAGAAAATACAGCTGTGCATAAATCTGACATTCAGCCCGGACAGACTTGCGTTTTTGTGCACGTTCCAGCTGATTTGTATGAGCAAGATAAATTACGCTCTGTCCCTGGAACACACCTGCATTTGTAACGCGAGTATCAAAGACATAGCCCGCATCACCTTTGCGCCAGAGATAAACACTGACATCATGAGTTACCCAATCACTGCCTTCGATTACTTTGACATTTTTTTGAAGTGGAACACGGATTATAAGTTCATAGCCAACACTTAAAATTTCTGAAACAAATACGCCCTTGCCTTTGAGGATAATACGGAGACGCTGACCTTTTTCAAGATATTTTGTAGATTCAAGCCCCTTTTTGTTTTCGTGCTCCAAATCAATTTTTGTGCGGTACTCGTAGAGTTTTGAAATAAAATTCTGTGTTGATGCAAGACTTTCCGTGCCATTTGCTTTTGCATCCATGACGATTTTGGAAATTGCCATGTTGAGCGTGGGAACCGAAACATAAAGACTTAATGGCTCTTCCAGCTCGGCCTCTTTTGCAAGCTTCCAGAGAAGGACAATTTCACTGAATTTAAAGCCCTTGTCCTGCCCTGTACTGAAAAATTGAATTGGTGTCTGAAAAACAATCAGAATACGAACAAAGAGAAAAATACAAATAACTGTTATAAATAATACAAGAAACACAATTTATTCTACTATTCAATGCGAGTCTTGTCAAAGAGTTCAGAATTCAAGAAGCCGCCCAAACTTTTTTTCCAGTCCGGGAGCGTGATTCCGAGAGTCTTCTGAATCTTTGATTTATCAAGCACTGAATATGCAGGTCGTTTCGCTGGTGTAGGATATTCTGTTGTAGCACATGGATTTACGACGCAGTTTTTGTTAGTGATAAGACCGTTTCCGAGCCCTTGCGCAAAAATTTCTTTTGTGAAGTCGAACCATGTGATTTCGCCCAAATCAGTGACATGGTAAATTCCGTTGGGAACAGACTCGCCGCAAGCCCGCTTTTCGAGGATTTTTAAAATCACTGAAGAAAGTGTGACGCAGTTTGTGGGCGTTCCCCTCTGATCATTCACGACTTTTACGCTATCGTGGCTGTTCATCGCACGAATCATCGTATAAACGAAATTCTTTCCGCTCCAGCCATAAAGCCAGGCCGTTCGGAGAATGTAAAAATCACTTGTTTCTCCAGAAATTGCCATCTCCCCCTCTGCCTTAGTCTGGCCATAAACACCAATTGGTTTTATAGGAGTGTCTTCGCTTATTGGAGAAGAAGCAGTTCCATCAAAAACATAGTCCGTTGAAATATGAATGAACGGAACGGCAAGTTTTTTTGCAAGACGCGCGATATTCCGAGGACCGTTTGCGTTCAGTTCTCGTGCAAAATCAACGTCGCTTTCGGCCTTGTCAACGGCAGTGTAAGCCGCACAGTTCACGATGAAAGAAATGTTTTTGCAGCAAGCAAAGCCTTCAAGAGCCGGATAATCGAGGATTGAAACATCGCTGTCAGTGCCGACAAATTCAATTTTATTTTCTGAAAGGGTGCGGCAAATCTGAGTACCGAGCATCCCCTTGTTTCCAATAATCCAAACCATAGTCAATTATTAAAATTTCTCACAGAGAGCACAGAGAACACAGAGATTTTTTTATAGTCTCTCTGTGTTCTCCAAAGCTCTGTGAGGAATTTATTACCTACCTCCGTAGTTTTCGCTGATCCAGTTTTTGTATTCACCAGAAAGAATGTGATCAACCCATTCTTTGTGCTCAAAATACCAGTTTACTGTAAGAGAAAGCCCCTGCTCGAAGGTCATCTTGCGCTCCCAGCCGAGTTCTTTTTTGATTTTGCTGCAGTCGATTGCATAGCGGGCGTCGTGACCAGGGCGATCCTTTACATGGACGATTGTATTCTCCACATCGCTTGCAGTTCTATTGACTTTTGGAGCTGTAAGTTCAATGACTTTATGCAACAGCTTGATGTTCTGCCATTCATTCTCACCGCCGATGTTGTATTTTTCGCCGGTTTTACCTGAATTTACAATCTGCCAGACAGCGCGGTTGTGGTCCTCGACATAAATCCAGTCTCGGATATTCTTGCCCTCGCCATAAACAGGAAGATTCTTTCCGTCACGGATGTTTGAAATCATGAGCGGCAAAAGCTTTTCAGGGAACTGATAGGGACCGTAATTGTTCGTACAGTTTGAAAGAGTGATTGGAAGGCCGTAAGTGTGATAATAAGCCATTACGATGTGGTCAGAGCTAGCCTTTGAAGAAGAGTATGGGCTTCGAGGATCGTAAGGAGTGTTTTCGGTGAAATAGCCGGTCTCGCCCAAAGAGCCGTAAACTTCGTCCGTGGAAATATGATGGAAAAGAACATCGTCCCGCTGATGATCGAGAGAGATTCCCCAGTAATTTCGTGCTACATCAAGGAGCGTGAAAGTGCCCATCACGTTAGTTTTGATGAATGCTTCCGGGCCTAAGATTGAGCGGTCAACATGGCTCTCTGCCGCAAAATGAATAACAGTGTCGATGTCGTAAGCTTTGAAGATTCTCTCAATTTCGCTTCGGTCGCAGATGTCAACTTTCTCAAAGAAATATCGTCGTTCGTTCTCAGGCACACCTTTTCCGAATTTTTTCTCGACCATAGAAAGGTTCTCAAGGTTTCCGGCATAAGTAAGGCAGTCAACATTGACGATTTTGCCCATGAAGCCAGAATCCATGAACTCCTTGCTGCCAGTTGCGCTGAGCCCAAAGAGATAGTTGATGAAATTTGAACCGATAAAGCCGGCACCACCGGTGATAAGTATGTTATTTAATTTTCTTGCCATAATTATTCTCCAAATATTAAGAATTTTTCACAGAGAACACAGAGTTCACAGAGAGAATAATAATATGTTTTCTCTGTGCTCTCCAAAGCTCTGTGAGGAATTTATTTTTCAGTCCATTTTCCGTTGATGTCAAAATATTCGACATTCGGATCGAAAGCCGGATGTTTGCCGTCTTTTTCTGAAAGAAGCGGCTCTATCTCAGGAGCAACGCTCTTCCAGTCAATTCCGATTGTAGGGTCGTTCCACATTAAGCCGCCCTCACCTTTCGGATCATAGAAATCCGTGCATTTATAGGCGAATACGGCAGTATCTGAAAGGACATAAAATCCGTGTGCGAATCCTTCCGGAATATAAAACTGATTCTGCTTTTCGCTGTCGAGAACAACTCCGTAGTATTTTCCGAATGTGGCAGAATCTTTTCGAAGGTCAACCGCCACATCAAAAACCTTGCCGCTTACAGCCCGCACAAGCTTTCCCTGAGGGTGCTGGGTCTGAAAATGCAAGCCCCTGAGAACGCCCTTGCTTGAAGAAGACTGATTGTCCTGCACGAACTTCATTTTGAGTCCGGCTTCAAAAAAATCTTTTTCGGAATAAACCTCAAAAAAGTATCCTCGCGCATCTCCAAAAACTTTAGGCTGAATCTCATATAAGCCTTCGAAAGTCTTTCCGTCAGAAGATGTACACTTCTTAAAGTCAAACATAAGTTGCTCCTAAAATTTAGGTTGCCACACAGATTCGAGATTCCTACGGAATCTCTTTAAAATAAATTCTACCTGATTTTGCGTAGCAAAATCGAATCTGTGTGGCATCTTTTTATTTTCCCGCTATGTATTTCAAGTATTCACCGTAATCGGTCTTGTAGTCTGCCGCAAGTTCAAGCAGCTGTTCTTTGGTGAGCCAGCCGTTTGCATAGGCAATTTCTTCGATACAACTGACGTACATTCCCTGACGCTTTTCGATTGTGGCAATGAAGTTGCTTGCTTCAAGGAGTCCGTCGTAAGTGCCGGTGTCGAGCCATGCCATACCTCGTCCAAGGAGCTCAACTGAAAGACTTTCTCGCTCAAGATATGCATTATTAACGGCTGTGATTTCGATTTCACCACGAGCAGAAGGCTTTACCTCGCTCGCAATTTTGACGACCTCGTTGTTATAGAAATAAAGGCCTGGAACCGCATAATTTGATTTTGGTTCTTTTGGTTTTTCTTCGATTCCGAGAACCTTGCCAGTTTTGTCAAATTCTACGACACCATAAGCCGTAGGATCTTTTACCATGTAGCCAAAAATAACAGCTTCACTGGCTTTTGATTCAATCTTTTTGCGTGCATTTTTAAGAGTCTGCGTGAAACTCTGACCATAAAAAATGTTGTCGCCCAAAACAAGAGCTACATCATCATCTCCGATAAAATCTTTACCGACGATGAACGCATCTGCAAGCCCCCTTGGCTTATCCTGAACGGCATATTCAAAGTTCATTCCAAGCCATTTTCCGTCACCAAAAAGTTCTTTGAATAAAGAAATATCACGTGGAGTTGAGATAATAAGAACCTCGCGGATACCTGCGAGCATGAGACAACTCAACGGATAATAAATCATTGGCTTGTCATAAAGCGGAAGAATCTGCTTTGACACAGCTTTTGTAATAGGGTAAAGACGAGTGCCGCTACCACCGGCAAGAATAATTCCTTTCATATTCGGTTATTCTAAGTCATAATAAATTCTTTTTTCAATTGTGCAATGGGGGAAAATCTTGTATAATTCAACACATGGCAGTAATTGAACTCAAAAACGTAAGCAAAATCTATCAGATGGAAAAGGTACAGGTCAAAGCTGTGGACAACGCGTCTTTTAAAATCGAAAAAGGCGAATTCGCGGCTCTTTCAGGACCTTCCGGCTCTGGCAAATCCACCTTGCTCAATATGATTGGCCTCATCGATTTGCCCAATTCCGGTTCAATTATTCTCGAAGGCACAGATGTTTACAAGGGAATAGATTTGGAAAAATCCAAAAAAGTTCCATTTAAACTTGATTCAAAACTCACAGAACTCCGTCGAAGCCATCTCGGATTCATTTTCCAGACTTTCAACCTTATTCCTGTACTTAATGTATGGGAGAATATTGAATTTCCTCTCACGCTCGGTCCTTCTCCTGCCAGCACCACCCTTTCGGCTTCCGAAAAACGCGACTGGATTGAATTTCTTTTGGAAACAGTCGGTCTTTCAGACTGGCGCAATCACAAGCCAAGCGAACTTTCCGGCGGTCAGCGTCAGCGTGTAGCCATTGCCCGTGCACTTGTCACAAAAGCCCCTGTAATTCTTGCCGATGAGCCGACCGCAAACCTCGACTCCAAAAACGGTGATCAGATTCTCGAATTAATGAAAAAACTCAATCAGGAACTCAAAACTACGTTCGTATTCTCAACACACGACGCAAAAATCGTAGCATTGAGCGATCATGTAATCAAAATTCGAGACGGAAAAATCCAAGACTAATAATCAAGATTAATTGTTATGTAAGTTCCTGCGGTGAGTTTTGAGAATTTGTGCTGCTCACCGGTCTCAGAATCAGAGCGAACCTTGCCGTATTCATATTTTGCGCCGATCTTCCAGTCACAATGCGGAAGGACCCTTGAAAAGATAATACCAGGCTTTACAAAGCCAGACCGATCCGTAAAGTTGTGGTTCCACTGAATAGCAGGCTTTATGTTTCGCTCTGGGCCAAGTTTTGCCATTCCGATTTGCAGCGCAATACGATTTGTGAAATAATTTTCGGAAGCAGATGGATTCGGCTTGTATATATTCTGGAATTCAATATTAAATCCAAAATAAGGAAAATTCTCAGTCCACATGCGGTATGTTCCGATTGTTGAAACGACGCGGTTGAATGTAGAAAAATCCTGGAAATGAGAATTAAAGATTTCTTTTGCTTTGGTTCCGTCCTGCACCCTCGCAAGAGTCTGACCGTAAACATCAAAATTGAAGAAAGTGCGTTTGAGTTCCATACCGATGATCGGAAGCTGCGTAGTCGAGTTTTTGTCTTCATCAGTCTCCTTAAGCTTGAACCGGCGACCAAAGAAATTTATTGATGTATTAAAAAAAATCAGTTCCAAACTTGATGCAAGGGACATATTCTCGGTTTTTGTTGAGCTGACGTTAGTTTCATCATTATACATAGCAAGAGCTGTAAATGTATGATTCCAGAAAGGAATTTTTATAATTCCGGAAATATACTCACGTGAATCGTAAAGAATATTCGTATACTGGGCATCATAAACGTTGCTATCTATTAAGTCTGTTGCCTGTGTGTCATCGGTAGAACTTATATTTTCTTTTTCATCATAGTAATCTGAGAACAGGCGGATATTCCCCCATATAGATTTCTTTTTACCAGCCGTTATATAAACCCGATCAAGCACAAGATAATCAAAATACATCTCATAAATATATAGAAGATGATTGCTCTGCTCCTGCGCTGTATCCGAGCTATCTTTGGGCATAGTCGTTTTGAGAGTACCACGCAAAGTAAGATACTTATCCGGGCGAGTTATAAAGTAAATATAGTTCTTAAAATCGAAATAGAATGTTGCATCATTTACACTATCTTCCCGAAGAAATGCGCCACCAAGCTCTGTATTCATCAAACCTGAAACTTCAATCGGGAATTTCAAGGAACCAAGCTGAATATTATAGTTCGTTCCGTCAGGAGAATCTGAGGTCACGATAGCATTATCAGAATCTTCTGCATTTTCAAAAAGCGAATCAACGTCATCAAGTTCCTGTTCACTTTCGGAAGATTCTGCGGATTCAACTAAAATTGCTCCACCAGAATCTCTTTCTTGCGAAAAGGCAGGAGAAACAAGCAAAGAAAAAACAAGAGAAATTGCAGGAAAATTAATAAACTTTTTTAACTTAATCACGTTTTTTATTTGCCACTCATCAATTCGAGATAAGGCTTAGTGTAAACGGCATCGTCTTGTTTTGCAAGTACCGCATTTGAGATTGAAATGACAGTTTTCTCGTATGCCATTTTGCCATCAATTTTTTTGCCTTTAAGATTGTCCTGAATCACCATGCTTACAGGAATCTGATAGGTTTTTCCGTTGCCGTCAACCTTCTGATATGACGGAATTGCAGTTGTACGGAGTTTTTGGCCTGACAGAGAATAATCTTCTTTTTTGCGTGTGAGGCCGTCATTTTTGGTAATCCATAATTTAATCTGCGGGTAATCGACATTCTTGTTTGTGGCTTTGAGCGTATAAAGCAGACAGTCGAGCTTACCGAGTTTTACTTCTTCAATTTTTTCGGCAGAGTAATCGGAAGAATATCTTTGTGGCGCAAAATCTGAAGTGTTTGCGTTTGTGCCCTGAAATTTATCTTTTGAGCTTGAGAAAGTAAAGCGACGGTCGGCCGGATCATAGAACCAGATGCTGTTGTCAGTCTGGAGATAGCCCTTACCCTTGTCTTTGAGAGGGGCTGTGATTAGGATTGTCCATTTTGCTTCGGTATCACGGCGATAGATTGTAGCATTGGTTTTGCTTCTGCCCTCGCCCGGCTTTTCCTGAACAACTTCATAAGAAGCTGTAAAATCCGTATCATAGAAAGATGTGGCACTCTCAGCCTTTTTAAGCAATTCTGCGACATCTTTTGCAGAAAGAGCGTTTGCCGAAAAAGAAAGAGATGCAAGCGTAAAAACAAAAAGTGCAGTTTTTTTAAAATTGTAAGTAAGTTTCATGTTGAACTCCCATAAAATTATTCTGTGACTGCGAGTGCTTGTACCGGCATGATTTTAATTGATTTTAGCGTGGAATACAAGACAGCCAGCAACGTAGCAACGATGACAGAAAAAATCACCATCACACTTTTTATAACATCAAGACGTGGACAAAGGTTACTTTGTTCGAGGAACATATCAAAAGAAGGAATAAAGGAAAAATCAAACAAAGAGATAATTGAACAGAAAATTCCAGTGAGAAGAATTCCTGCAATGCAACCGCTAATCAGCAAAAGCAAAGACTCAGTCAGCAAAGTAAAAACAATCGAGTGTTTTTTCATGCCGACAGCCATGTAAATGCCGATTTCCGTGATTCTTTTCATGATAAGAACGCGATATGTGCTTCCGATTCCGGCAATTATGATAATAGTGAGGATGACAACGATGAAAGTTATGATTGCATCCATGGCAAGTTCCATAATCTCAACGTCATTGAGGTTTGCGCTAAGAGGAATAAAGCCCCATGTTTCGGTTTCAAACGAGTCAACATCAATATAATCATCCTTGTCATCGACCCATTGATACATGTTCAGAACGCCAGAAAGAGAATCATAAAATTCGTGAAGTTTTTTTTCTGTAATATTTCTGCCGGGAAAATATACACAGATTCGATTTGCATAATCTTCAGGACGAGTGTATGCAGTTTTGAGGAAACTGAAGTCAAAATAGGAAGTGTACATACCGAATACGCTGGAATCCTGAAAAATTCCTTTTATTTCGATTTGTACTGTATTTAAAACATTGTCAAAAGTCTCAAGCTGGAGAGTTATTTCATCGCCAGCATGGGCACCAAGCATTTTTGCGATTGGCTGCGAAATAAAAACCCAATTTTTTTGACCGTCTGAAGAAAGTACATTTTCTACCCCGCCTTCAACAAAAGTCAGGCTTGAAAGAAGTGATTTTTCGTTCTCTATTTCGATTCCTTTGAAAGTTTGCTGAAGGGCCTGGACGCCCTCAAAATAGAAGGCACCACGCCGGCCGTCAAGCTCAAATCTTGGCGATACGATTGCATTTTTAGGCAAAACAGATTTTACCAGCTCAAGATTTTCTTCATAATTGTAAATATCAAGCCAGGCATCATCTTTGGCACACATCAGGGCAAAGTCACCACCGTAATAAATACGAGCCTTCTGATCAAGCGAACGAATCATGCCGGTACTGATTGCAATAGCAGCAAGCGAAATTGCCACGCCGAACATACAGACAAGGAAAAGCGAAACATACTGTGTTTTACGGTAAATAAGGGAGCGAAGTGCTATTTTTGTCTGATACATTATTTTACCCCCTGCATAGCCTCAACTGGATTAACCCGGATTGCGTTTATAAGAGGATAAATCCATGCGATGAGACCAATGAAAAGTGAAAGTCCAAAAGCACTGCACAAATTGGAAAGTTTTACAGAAGTGTGCAGAACCGAGCCGCCAAAAAGCTGGATAAGGAAAGTATTTGAAAAAGTCAGATGAGAAGCAGAAACAGCCATTGAAGCAAAAAAACCTAAGACACAGCCAAGGACGCCCGCAACGAAAGCCATAATCATAGTTTCTGCGGCACATTCTTTGGTGATATAGCGTTTGTTTGCACCGATAGCCCGCATTGTGCCGATTTCACGGATTCGGTCAAGGACGTTGATTACAAGAGTGTTGTTTACGACTATAAAGCCAGCCCCAAGAATGATAATGATACCGATATTAAGGATAAGACGGAGGATAAAAAGATAGAAAGCCGTGCTTCCAGCAGATGAACGCCAGTTTACAGCCTCACAAGGCCAGTCTTTTTCTTTGAAGACTTTGTTTAAATCCTTGATAATTTTATTTGTTTTTTTGTGGTCAGTTACACGGCAGATAAGGAAATTCCATGACGAGGAATTTGTGTAGCTGTTCTCAAAAGCTTCAATTTCTTCCTGGGAAATTTTTATTTCTTCTGTGTGAACGACATCAGATTTGTCCTCTGCATCGGAAAAAAGATCATCCAAATCAGAATCAGAAAGCATATTCTCCGCGCTCTCAGAGATTTCGATTTTATCTGCTGCTGACAAATCAGACATATCCATAATAGAACGGACAGTCTCAGGATTGGTAAGAACGATTTTGTCGAGAATTGAGTTTTCAACGGAGTAATCATAAATCGCGGTAAGAGGAACGGCACGGATTCGGGAAGAGAAGCCCTCGCTAATCGCAAACTGCAAAGTGTCTCCGAGACGGACATTCATATCCCTGGCATATTTAGAGGAAAGCATGATACCCTTTTCACCGTCTGCCCATGGTTTTCCTTCTATAATATTGATAGATTTCATTAATTCGAGATATTTAAGAGCCGGAACACCGAACATGTAGCATTTTGTATCCTCGCTGTCACTGGAAAGCTGTGAAATACCAGAAACCTGCGGGACCAGATCGGAAACAAAAGGACAGGCTGAAAGATAATCATAAATTTCGTTGTAAGGAATGAGATTTGGAAGCTCCGTGAGTTTGCCAGTGACAGGAGTTTCGTCACCAAAAAGAGAAAGAGGAGACTTATACAGAGGACGAACAACGATGTCACCGGTAAAACTGGAAACAAATGTTTCCTGAACGCCCTGCTCCGTGCTGTCAAAAACCGCATTGGTAACGACAAGCATCATAACGGCAAAGGCGATAAAAAGAATGATGACAAAAGAGCTTTTTTTGGAAATGATATTCTTGAAGGCAAGATAAAGAAGCATAATTATATTATAGATAAAAATGCTTTGTGGTTCAATTGAAAATCAAAGTAAAATTCCAGTAAAAAAAAGAGGTGTATTCTAAGTTTAAGGTGACCTTCACATGACAGCCGAAAATATCTGGAAAAGCTATGTAGAGTATGACTACTCTACCAGCCAATCAGTAAGATTCTTTGTCTCGCTTGAAAAGTTTGCTCCAATCTTTGTGATTTTTCGTCCGTCTGTTTCGTAGGAGATTGCGTAATTCTTCGAGTTTATTTGCGACATCGCTTCTTCTGCCGTGCCGTCGAGCTTAAACTCAAAAATATAAATTGCCTCTTTTGTCCATACGACAGCATCACTTCTGCCCTCGCCGTTCTGCACCTCGCACTGGATAAACTGACCTATGAGCTTAAAAATAAGCCAGAAAAAAGCCTGCGCATTCAGTTCGTAATATTTCTGGCTTGTTTCTTTTGGAGAAGCTGCAAAAATCCCCTGAATGCGTCTCATGAATTTTTCAACCTGCCCGCTTCGAATTTCTTTTATAAAGTTCACGATTTCGATTTTATCTGTACCGTTCTCGAAGCCCGCATAATACGGAACAAGGCACTTGAAAAAACCGTAACGTACTTCATTATTTGGAAAGCCAAGAGTAAATGCCTGAATGTCGCTTTCATAATCTTTTATTGTAAGGTAGCCTGTTTGGTAGAGCATTGGAACTGGCATTTCACTGTTTAAGCGATAACCTTCAAGAGATGTGCCGTCAACATCAATTCCGTCTTCCAACGTTTCAAGCGGGAAAGATGTCTTTTGCATCATCTTTACGAGGAAAGTCGGTGTTCCTGTGGCGAACCAATAGCTTCCGAGATTATTGTTCACAAAAGCGCTCATCGTGCTGAATGGATTGTAGATATCGAGCAGGTCTTCGGTAAAATGATAGCCGTCATACATTTTTTTTAATTGCACAATACATTCTTCATGAGAAATCTTCTTTTTTTCGGCAAGCTGTGCTATTTCAGGCTCAAAAACGGTTTCAAGCTCCTTTTGTGTGTACCCGCATATAGCAGAATACTTTTCGGTCATCGAAATATCAATCAGATTGTTCAAGTCGCTGAAAATAGAAACCTTATCGAACCTTGTTACCCCTGTCAGAAAAACAAAACGCAGGAAGCGGTCGTAGCTTTTTAAGATTCCGTAGAAAGATTTTAAAAGCATACGATATTTATCAAGAAGCTGAACATTATCTACGACGCTTAAAAGAGGCTTATCATATTCATCGACAAGAACGACAACCTGACGCCCTGTTTTTTTGCATGCAGTTTCAATTACAACTGAAAATCTGTCTGCAATTGTCTTTGCCTCACTATGAACATCATATTCCTTTTCCCATTCAAAAAGGCGGAATGAAAGCGTTTCTTCAAGTTTTTCAAAAGAGGAAAAGTCACCTGTGTTAAAATCCACATACAAAACAGGATATTTTATCCAAGCCTCACGATTTTCTTCTTTTGCAACTTTTTCCTCAAGTTTTTCGAGTGCAAGGCCATGAAACAAATCTTTTTTTCCCTCAAAATACGCACGGAATGTTGAAAGAAGTAGACTCTTTCCAAAACGACGCGGACGACTCAGAAAATACGGTCGACTCAGATTCGCCAATTCGTACACAAACTGAGTTTTATCTACATAAATGTAATTTTCTGAACGAATACGTTCAAAACTCTGAATGCCTACAGGCAGTTTTCTGATTTGTTTCATAATGATGATTATATCACAGATTTTCAGAAAAGACTATAAAACGGAATCGCTACTAAGTAAGGCAAATGACAAAACTTTTCTGCACATAAAAAGACTTGCAGGTAAAAGCTTACGATGGGATTTTGGATTTTACAATTTGCCAAACATATTTATTTTTAAGAAGAAATAATATCAAGAAATACACAATAATACCTATGAGTATATCCACGAACATAAAAAAATAACTATCATTGAATTTTTTCATTATGAAATATACAGTTATCCCCATCAGTAGACTGGAAATAATATATTGATAAAATAACGAGAATAATTTTCCAAGGGATATACCAGATTTTTTCACTAAAACAAAACTTGCAAATGTAACTGAACTTTCTGCAATAACAGTTGCAATTCCTGCCCCCAAGCCTCCGAACTTCAAAATCAAAACCACATTGAAAATCGCGTTTACGATCGCACCAACAAGAACAGGGTAAAAAGTATATTTGTCTTTTCTAAGCGGTATGAAAATCTGAGTTGAGCAAAATGTCGCTAGAGGAATCATAAAAATGATAACAGACATAATCTGCATAATTCTTACCGATGGCTCAAAGTTTTCTCCACAGAACAAAAGCGTTAAAGGTCGTGCCATTACGATAAGGCCAAACATAAATGGAAGCGAGAGCATAAGAATTATATTGAAAGTCTTTTCTAGTAGTTTAAAAAACTTTTCTTTGTTTGTTTCTGCATAATTTGAAAGGCGCGGGCTTATAACTGTCAAAACAGCCGTAATCAAAGCTATTACAAGTTTTGTGATTTTTGTTGAAGCAGAATAGAAACCAACTTGCTCATCAGTTGCCAAAAAGCCAATCATTGTTTTATCAAGTTCATTGTAAAGGCTGACTGCAACAGTAGAAGCAAACAAAATCAAAATCGGGCGGAAATGCTTTTGTATTTCCTTTTTGACTTTTACACGAAAATCAACGAGTTTTCGAATGTTTATGAAGTTCAAGATATTCGAGCCGACGCTAGAAATCACGTTTATGGAAGCGTATTTTACATAATCATCTTTTGTTTTTACCAGTACGAAAAGAAGAATAAGACTTAGAACTTGAAAACACATTCCA
>CACZYY010000037.1 GCA_902785455.1 uncultured Spirochaetaceae bacterium | reverse complement strand
ACAATCATGATGTTCATGATTCCGATTCCGCCGACCAGAAGCGAGATTGCGGCGATTCCTGAGAGCATAAGGCTCAAAGTTCCCATCACTTTGTTCACTTCGTCAATCATTGTCTGCATCGACATGATGTTCACGCTTCCTTCCGTGCCGGATTTTTCGGTCATGTACGATGTCAAATCCGTGACGAGCTGCGCGCAATGGCTTGTGTCAGTCGCCTGAACCATAATCGTGTCCGCAGTGGGATTCGGTTTAATTTTTTTGGCATAAAACCCGCGCGGAATGTAGATTCCTGTCGCCGTGTCTTCCATGCCCGCCGACTGTTTTTTGAGAACACCCGCAACCGTAAAGGCAAAAGGCACTTTTGAAGCAACCACTACAACGCCCTTTCCAACTGCATCGCCGTCCGGGAAAAGCGAAGAAGCCACCTCACTTCCGATAATCATTTTTTGATTGCCTGCAAATTCATCTGTCACCGAAAAATATTCGCCTGTATCAAGCTCCAGCTTGTACATTTCAAGATAGCCCAGCTCAATTGCCGTTGCATTTGAAGTCACAGTCGTGTCTCCGTAAGAAATTGCGAAACTCGTGGAATTTTTGTACCAGATTTTCTTGATATTAGGAACGCGCCCGAACAAATCCGAGCGAAGAGACTCGTCAAACTTAATCGTCACGGCATCACGGTTACGCCGCATCCAGCCGCCCCCGCTAACGCTCACCAAATCCAGCCCAGAAGAACCGAACTGCGCCTGAATATTTCTGGTAGAACTGGCTCCAAGACTTGTAATGATAATAACGCTGGCCACACCAATAATCACGCCCAGCAAAGAAAGCACAGTGCGAGTCTTAGACCGAGAAAAATTGCGTAAAGAATCAATAAAATCTTCTAGCATATCAACCTCATCTGCCGCATGGAGGCGGCATAAAGCAAGTTAATCCGCAAGAATTTTGCGAAGTAAAATTCTTGTCACGACATGGATGTCGCAAAAGTCCTCTAACATATATACTCCAAAGGGGGAAGTCTCCCCCTCGCTACAACCGCTTCGCGTTTTCCGCTACCCCCTCTGCGGGAGTACCCGCAACGCCCCGAATTGCGGGCAAAGCATGCAATCAACAAGCTTCTAACTTCTGACTTCATCTCCCTGTATCTGTCCGTCCAGAATGCGGATGCACCGTTTTGTGCTTGCCCCGATTCCCGGATCGTGGGTGACGATTACGATTGTCGTGCCTGTGCTGTTTATTTCGCCGAAAAGCTCAAGGACTGCACGGCCTGTCGAGCTGTCGAGCGCACCTGTCGGCTCGTCGGCTAAGATTATCGCAGGCTTTGTGACTGTCGCACGCGCGATTGCTACACGCTGCTTTTGTCCGCCGGAAAGTTCGTTGGGAAGATGGTTGATTCTCTCGCTTAAGCCCACTTTTTCCAGGGCGGTCAGTGCCATGTCCCGGCGGAGCGCGCGCTCGATTCCCTGATAACGGAGCGGAACCATCACATTTTCAAGAACGGTCATCGTGGGCAAAAGATGATACTGCTGGAAGACAAAGCCCACGGTTTTATTGCGGAGCTCGGCAAGCTCTTTTTCGCTCATTTTTGCCGTCTCGCGCCCGCCGATTTTTACAATTCCGCTGGTTGGCCTGTCAAGGCAGCCAATCATGTTCATGCAGGTAGATTTTCCGGAGCCGGAAGGCCCCATAATGGACATGAATTCTCCCTGCTCCACCGAGAACGAAATTCCCCGCAAAGCATGGACTTCCTGCTCGCCCATAGAGTAAATCTTGCGTACATCTTCCATGTAAATGACCGGTTGCATCGCTATTCCCCCAAATGCCCCGCATGGAAGCGGGGTTTTAGCAAAGAGAGAAAATTCTGTTTGCCTTTAGGTGAACAGAATTTTCTCGTTGGATACGAAAATACAATGAGGTATTTTCGTATCCTAAAATGGCTCCCAGTCGTGAAAACGGCTTTTCGAAAGCGCATGCTAGCATGCTACACGCGTTTTGTGCTTGTAACTATATACATTTGCCGCTCGCGCGGCAGCACAAAACGAGTGTTTTCGAAAGCCGTTTCTCTCCTTCGCGCCATTTTCAATATAAAGTCCTCTATAATTCAGCTGGCCTGCAAATTTTCCCTAAAATGGCGGTGGGCCGCCCTGTGGTCTAGAGTTGTTCTTTGGCTGGGCTTTCTGGCCTTTTTTGCTCACCCGCATCCGGCCGCTGTCACCCGCGCTGCTCTGGGCCTTTAGCACTTCGCCGCCTTTAAGCCCCGAAAGAACGTTCACATATTCCAGCCCGTAAGGCTCCACGGTGACTTCAACCCGCTTTGTCTTTCCGTCTTTTTCAAGAATTTCTGCAAAAGCCGTGCCTTTGTCGTGACCGATTGCGTAACGCTCGACCACAAGTTTTTGCTCTGGCTCGGTAATCTGGATTTTGCCGGTAAAGCTGAAATTCGGCAGAACTTCCGCCGGAACATTGTCTATCCGAACCTTTGCCTTTACGATTGTGGCTCCTCGGCTGGTCACTTCACCAATCGCAGGGTAAGAATACAAATACCCCTCGACTTTTCCATTGTAGGCCGGGAAAGTGAAGTCAACTTTTTGCCCCACTTTGAGCTTCTGCACATCGGTCTCGGCAATCTCTACATCGGCGGTGAGGTAATCTGTGTTTACGAGGGTGCCGATTTTGTCCTTCGCTTCAAGATAATCGCCCTGATTAACATCAAGGGCCGCAATCACGCCGTCAAAAGTCGCCACGATTTTGCGGTTTTCGATTTTTCGGAGCAGGGAAAACCTTTGAGTCTCCATGAGTTTGAGCTTTCCTGCCGTCTGATTCTGCCGGGCAACGGAAATTTCATAATCAAGGTTCGCAAGATTGTACTGCTGCTCGCTGTCATCAAGCTGGACAATCAAATCGCCTTCCTTTACGTGGTCGCCTTCTTTTTTGTAAACGCCGACAACATCGCCGTCGTTCAAAGCCTGCAAATTCTGTGACTTGGCCGCCGCCACAGTTCCCGCAATCTGAATCGCGTTTTCATAAGTTTCGGTGCGGACCCGATAAGTTTCCTGCCCCTTTGCCGCCGACTTTTCAACAGCCCGCCGTGAAACTTTAAGAATCACGACAAGCAACACAAGCCCCAGAACCACGCCGAGAATTATTTTTTGCTTTTTAGTAAATTTTATCTTCAACTTTCCGTTTTTCATTTTCCACTCTCAACTTTCCACTCTCAACTTTCCGTTTTCAATTTCCCATTTTCCGTTCTTACGAACATCATCTTCACATTATTATTATAAATAATCTTCTCAACCGCGTTAATCAGAATGTTCATCTGCGCGCGATTCCTGTTGTTCTCGGCATCAAGGTAGTCGCTTTTGGTCACGCTGCCCTGCTTGAGCCAGTTGTCCATGTCATATTCAAGCTGGGAATACATGTCGTATTCCTCGGCGTAGGATTTTTCGCTCCAACGGAGGTCGCCGCGCTGGGTGAGCTTGTCCAGGATCGCCGTTTCGTAATCGTCAGCCGCACTTTTTACCGTGATTTCGTCGATTTTTGAATTCAGCTCGTCCTGCTGTCTGTCAATTTTTGAGAGCCTCCAGATGTTGGGCTTTAAGGTGAGGGCAAAAGTGTAGACCGGGGATTTTGAAGTCTGCCCCGCACTCGTACCGTTCAAAGGAAAAAGATTCTGCCCGGTGGGAAGCGAAACTCCCGCGCTCGCCGTGATTCCCTTCCAGTCAAATGTGATTCCGCCGTCCGCCGTGTCGTATTTTGAAGAAGACTCGTTGAAAGTGTAGCCCGCATAGGCCCCGAGTTCCAGATTGTAGTCAGATTTGCGCTTTAAATCGCTGATATACTTTGACCAGACCGCACTTTCGCTCTTTGAATAATCTTCGGCCTTGTAATTCAAAACATTTTCCATCTCAACGCCAGGAATTTCCATCGGAAGGAAAGCCATAACGCTGTCAAAGGCCTGATTCTCAAGCTCCTGAATCTTATTCTTGTCAAATTTTTCTGGTGTAAAGACCCGCTCGTATTCCGCGCCGCATTTTATCGCAAAAACGGCCGTCTCGCGCTCCAGTTTCCGAAGATTTTCCGCCACATTCCGCCTGTCGCTCTGAACTTCAAGATATTTCCGTCGATATGAAGCACTCGTTTTGCTGTACCCCTGAGCTTCAAGCACGCGAAGATTCAATTCGTCATCATACAAGTCATTTTTTGCCGTAAGAACTTGCTGGACATAGCCGTAAAGCGTTTTGAGATTTGTGTAAAATTCGTTTTCGACCGAAAGAGCCTGATTCTGTGCAGCCCGCTCCGCCTCGATGTATGCGCGCTCAGCTTCCAGAAGAGTAATCTTTCTTTTTAAAGGGGCCGAAGTCACAATTCCCGTGCTCAGCTTGACATTTCCGTTGTCCAGAAACGTGCCGTTCTCGCCTTCAAGTTCGTAGCCAGATTTTTGAGTCATTGGAAGAGAAGCCGTGAGCTTGGTGTCGTTCAGCTGGGGAAAGGCCAGGGAAGCCTGCGGCGTGAAAGTGTATTTTGAGCCGTCCGAAGAAGACTGAATTTTTACAGTGCCGGTTGAAAGAGTCAGTTCGATTCCGTTTGAAATTTTTGTGGCATCGTAAGAAAGAGCCTTGCTCTGAGCCGTGAGCGTGCATTTTTGAAGCGAAAGGTCATTTTTAAGATAGCCGAAAAGCAATGTGTGAAGATTTGATTCCGAATAAGCAAAGCCTGAAAGAAACAAAAAAACGAAAACAACCCTCCGACGGACTTTTTTCATAAAATCATTCTACCAAAAATAATTGAAGTTTTCATCTATAGAAACAAGATAAAATCTTATCGTTACCAAAATATTCTAAAATAAGTATTCTCTAATAAAAAATGTTGCAAAAATGCTTTTTTTTTTGTATAGTAGCTTTAAAGTTGAGGGTTAATTCTGCTTTTAACAACAGGAGACTAATATGAAAAAAACATTCAAGAAAATTTCATTTGCACTGTTCTCAGCTGCAATCCTCTTCAATTTCGCCGCATGTTCAAGTGGCGACGGTGACAGCTCAGGCTCTGGTTCTGGACTTGAAATTCCCCCAGCTACGCCAGTTACACTTCCAGAATCAAGTGGTGAAAACCCATTCAAAGGAAAAACTTTAACTGTTGATAGGGGTTATGAGTCAAGTCACACTAAGACATACAAATTCAATGACAACGGCACATCAGTAGATGTAAATGAAACTTACAATGGAGTTCTTGAAAGCACAACATCATACACTTACACCTATGATGCCGACAAATCCCTGATTTATCTTGGTCTTACAAAACTAAAAACATACTATGGCAGTCAATCTGAATCGTGGTCAAGCACCAGCGAATACATTAGCAAAATGAAACAATATGGAGAGAATCCAACCGAATATGACGTGGCAATGATGAACAACGACTTCTCTCTGCCTCGCACTTACAAGTACAAAATCTCTGGTAGTGCAATTGAACTTGACACATACTTCAACGGTCAGCTTCCAACAAATGAGGATTTCACTTTTTACGACTTCATGTCTGGAGTTTCTATCAATCTTTATGAAAACCAGCTTTTAATAACAATATCTGGCAATGATTATATATACGATGGCTATCCAACTTATAACGCTGGCTCATTCGAAGTTGTAATTTTTAAAAGCCTGAAAAATGATGACAAACCAAAATATACTAAACTCGGTACAATCAAAGGCACTTACAAAACTGAGGGAACTGGCACAGATAACTGCAAAATAATCCTCACATTCACAGAGATGCCAGAAGAACTTTCTTCATATAAAGACAAGGAAGTCACATTATCTAACTAATCATATTAGAAAATGACATAAAAAAGCCCCGAAAGGAATAAATCCAGCCGGGGCATTTTTGTCGATTTTTAAATTTTCGATTTATTTTCCAAACAATCCCTTAAAGAATTCCACAACGCTCACCACAATCGAAGAGCCGCCCACGAACGTTCCAACCGAGCTTCCAATGCTTGAAAGGAAGAACACGAGCAGCACGCGGAGCAGGCGGTTTTTGTAGAAGCCTTTTAGGCTTGAAACGTCGTCCATCACGCTTTCCATGTCGGCAACTTTTGGCTTGCACACAAAGGCCTGAACGATTCCTGCGAACATTCCAACGCCCACGAGCGGGCAAAGAGACGTGAAAGGCGCGCCCACAGCTGCCATCAGCACTGTGAGAGGATGACCGCCCGCAATCAAAGCTCCGATTCCTGCAAGAGCTGCGTTCCAGATTACCCACGCGCCGAGCAAATCCGCGCCCTTTTTCATGCCGCCAAAAACAAAGCCAGCGGCAATCAGGCCCACGATAATCACGGGAATTGCCCAGCCAATAATCTTTGCCCCGATTTTTTTTGCAGGAAGTGAAGAAATTGCTTCGGTATCTGTGCCTTCCTTGCTGGCAGCGATTTTTTCAAGATGAGCCTGAACGCCCGGCAAATGACCGGCTCCAAGCACGGCTATTACGCTTTTGCGACCGTCTTTTTGGACGGCTTCCCAAATATGGGCCGCAAGATAAAAATCACGCTCGTCAATCAAAACTTCCTTTACGCCAGGCATGAATTCTGCCAGCTCTGCCATCATTCCGTCCATTTCGCTCTTGTTCTTGAGGTTTTCAATTTCGTCGCCGCTGACTTCCTCTTTTGATGCCGCACTCGCAAACAAAGCGGAGAGCAATTTGATTCTTCCGTAACCGCCGTTTTTTGCCCATGCCCGGCGCAATGTCGTCTGAATTGGGCGGTCAACCATCTCGCATGGAATGTTGAGTTCTTTTGCGGCATCGATTCCGGCACGCATTTCATCGCCCGGCTTTACGCCCACATTCGCGCCCATTCGCTTTTGAAAGCTGGAAAGGACAAGGTTTGCAAGGAGCAAAAAGCCCTTCTTTTCGCGCAAAACTTTGATTATATCAAGATTTTTCCAGGCCTCGCTGTCATTGAGAGAGGCAAATCGCTGCTCATCAAGCTCAATGGCCACGCAATCAGGCTTTTTAGCGGCAATAGCGGCCTTTACTTCATCGCAACTCTGCTGTGAAACATGCGCCGTTCCCAGCAAAATAATTTCTTTTTCACCAAGATTCAAATTTATCTGTGACATCAGTTTTTCCCCATCTGTTCCCATTCTGCGAGCCTGAATTCAAAGAAATCTGCGCCCTGAATTTCGGTCACTTCGGCATAATATTTGTGAGCCAGACTGTCATTTCCCCGGAGTGCCCAGTAAAGAGCCAGATAATAAAGGTATTTTCCCTTCTTCTTTTTGCTTTCTTCGTTTTGAATCTTCAAGGTTAAAGTTGACTCACCATTCATGTCGTGAATCAAACGCAACGAGAGATATTCATAAGAAGTTCTTTCCAGAGGTTTCATCGCCTTTTCTGTAAATTTCTTGCATTCCTGAGGTTTCTTTTCCTTTTGAAGGCAAGCCGCAATCATGAGCGCGTAAGAAGTGTTGTTCGGATTGGCATTGTAAGCAGCCTCAAAAGCCTGACGGGCTGCCGTATAATTTTCTGAATGCCATTCAAGCATTCCGATTGATTCATAAGCGTAGTAATAGTTTGGGTTTTTCTGGACGACTTTTTTGTAATTCTCCAATGCCAGATCGAATTTGTTC
The DNA here is from genome assembly GCA_902785455.1 of uncultured Spirochaetaceae bacterium. Classification (GTDB taxonomy): domain Bacteria; phylum Spirochaetota; class Spirochaetia; order Treponematales; family Treponemataceae; genus Treponema_D. The sequence goes on along the minus strand of CACZYY010000037.1, from coordinate 13,575 downwards.
TGCTCGTCATAAACGCCGGCAAGATATGCGTAACCCAAAAAATAGTCCGGATCAAGCTGGGTTGCTTTTGCCCAGGCCTTTTCTGCCTCCGCATACTTTCCGGCCTCACGGTTGAAATTTCCTAAATCAAAATAATAATCGCTGTTTGTCGGATCGATTTCAATTGCCTTTGAAACATATTCCACAGCTTTTTTGAAATGACGGGACTCAGACTCAAATTTTGCAAGATATGACCATGCAGGTGCATTATTCGGGTCTAGCGCAAGGATTTTATTAAAGCTCCTTTTTGAATCATCATCCCGCTGAAGATAATATGACATTTTTCCGTGGCCAAAAAGTGCCTCGATATTGTTAGGATCGCCCTTAATTGCCTTTACATAATAATCGCGCGCATTCCTGTAATTTCGTTTGACCGCCTGCTCGTTTCCAAGCTCTATGTTAGCGTCCGGATTGTTCGGCTGAATCGCAAGAATCTGCTTGAGGTACTGCTGTTTTTTTACATTGTTCTTTTTTTGTTTGGCAATCATTGCATTAAGCAGAAGAACATCGATATTTTTTGGCTCTTTTGAAAGAAGATTTACTGCAATTTTTTCGGCATCGCCTGTTTTTCCGGCAGAAAGAAGAAGTGACGCATGAAGACTGTTCAAATCAACGTCTTCCTGAAGATTTGCCGGCATGGTATCAAAAAGTGCAAGAGCGTCTGCAAGGCTCCCGTTTGAAAGGACTGATTCCAGTTTCTGTACAAACTGAACCTCAGCATTTGAGGCCGCAAGGGCAGCGTGACTGCCAGAAAAAGCAAAAAAAGCCATCAGAATAAAAAGAGCTGTTTTTTTTGTGAATTTCATTTTTCTTCCTTAAACTCGACATTCAGTGCCCAATTTGATAAAATAAATAAAATGTATAGACATCCATTTAGAAAATCGTTCGGGCTTATCGTTCTTTATAGTATTATAATTATCGGAATTTTCGTACTCCAATTTAGAAATGAATCTGTTGTTTCCAAAAATCTCGGTTTGCTTTCAATTTCATTCGCACAGTCACAAAATGAAGCCGGTGAAGTTTCCCTCAAAAATTCTCTCCAGGTTGCTTTTAAAGGCATTTCGTTCATTGCCGATGAAGTAAACCCTGCCCAGCTTTGTATATCCAGAGAAGAAGGCTCGCAAATCAAAAAGAATCTCACTCTTGTTTCTTACGAGCAGAAAACTCCGCTTTCGTACACATTCAATTTTACGGAAGGCGTTTCACTCACATTTTCAGTCACAGGAACGGATTCTTCGGCAGCTTTCTCAATCACCGCAAGTCTCCCGCCAGAAAGTTCGGGTTTGTATTTAAATTACAAACCATCATCTGGCTTCTCAGTTACCGAAAAAACACGCACGAAACTCATTCTAAACTCAAAAAATCTCACTTACGCGTTCACGGCATCATCAATCGACGAACGCATGATTTTCTTGTCATCAAAGAATTTTGTCGCAAACTACGTGGCTTACAATCCTTCTGTAGAATTTAGCTTTGAAAGCATGGATTCGGACCTGATTATAGCACAAAAATCAACTTATGATTCAAACGTCAGGGATTTGCGCAACAATCTTGTCAATTCTGTAAACGATTCAATCAAAAACAATCAAACTTTATCAGAAAAAAGCGTCATTGCCTACGTCGCAGAACTGGCTTTCCAGGGGCGTTACACCGAAGCTGTGGAAAATGTACCCGATTCATTCAAAAAAGGCAACAAACGCACATATCTTTCTGCACCATATTTCAACACACTCACCGCAATGTACCCAACGCTTGAAATGTACACAAACAACATGGCAGAAATGGTCTCAAACGCAATCGAATCTTCATCACTTTCAATTTTCAGCGTGAACGAGCTTGCCGATTATCTCAACACTCTTCCAGACAGTCCGACTCTCCGAAACCTCCTTATGCTTCCAGCACACGTTTTTGAGGATGAATCAACTGCATCACAGATAAAATTGTCTCAGGCAAGCGGAATTTTAAATACTTATCTCAAACTTTCTTCGCTTCACTCCAGCTATGCGGACATTCTTTTGCCGGTCATCGATAAATGTCTTAAAATTATCGAATCAGCATGTGTTCTTAACGACTCTCTGCTAATTCTCACCCAAAAAGACGTACCTATCTCAAATTATCTTGCAATCCTAACCGGCAATTCACTTATCCGCTGGGGAGATTTCAACAACGCCAATGAATATTCACAGGCCGGATATGCAATCATCAATTCCATCCTTTCTTTGAATTCGCTCGATTCAATTACAATGGCTGACGTTTATCCAATTTTGGTAGACAATCCGTACTATCCGCACAACAAAGTTCTTTCACGAACTCCGGGCGGCGTTATCTGGGCATGGACTTGCGTACCTTCGATTTCATATTCAGCACAGACTAATAGTGCGACAATTTCAATAACTTTCCCGAAGAACGAAATAAACTATATAATCGTCAACGGAATTATTTCATTCAATGAAATTGAAATTTACGGGCTTTCATTCCATTCTGACCCACGGTTTGAATCATACAATTCTTCCGGATTCATCTATGATGAGACAAAGAATGCGCTTTTCCTCAAATCGCGGCATAAATCAGAAACAGAAATTGTTCGTCTGTCATACGGACAATAGTGCAAGTTTGTAATAAAAATCTCAAATTTTTCCAAATTTATGCACAATTTTAAAAAATATATGCTATAATATAATTAATCGCTCTTTTAAAAAGAGCCGTGGAGTTTTTGTGAGCAAAAAAGATTTTCCTAAGATTCACTTTTACGACCAGGATTTTGTCGATATTTATGACAAAACATGGAACTGTCTAGCAGACTCATGGGTAGACCCCAAAACAGGTGAAGTTTCGCCTGACGGTTATTTTATCTACCCCAACAAAACTCAGCCAGTTATTGGTCAAGCAGAATCAATTTTCTCAACCTTCTTTTTGGTTTATTCAAACAAGAATTATGCCGCCGAAAAAAATCTTGATTATATCTACGGAAAACAAGAATCAACAGGCGCAATTCGCTGGAAGTACGATCTCAAAACCGGAGCGCCAGTTGTAGACGGTGAAAATCCAGAAGGAATCGGTCTTCCTCTTTTCGCATGGGCCGAATTCAACCTTTATCACAAACTCGCAAACAAACGCCGCGTCAAGGAAATCATGCCTGTTCTTCAGAAATACATGGATTGGATTGACGCAAGTTTCAAAAAAGAAAATGGCTTGTATGCAGTTCCGGCAAAAGCCTGTGGCATGGAAGATTCTCCTCGTGGCGGCACATATTACCCAATCGATTTCAACGCGTGCATGGCAATCAATGCGCTCAACATGAGTTCTTTGGGTGACATCCTCAACGATAAGGATCTCAGTTTCCAGTACAAACGCATGTATTTCAGTCTCAAAACACGTATCAATTCATATATGTGGAACGCCGAGACTGGTTTCTACCACGATCTGGACAAAGACGAGCAGCAGCTTCCTCACAAAACTATCGCAGGATTCTGGCCGCTGCTCGCAGAAATTCCAAATGCAGACAAAGCCGACGCTCTCGTAGCCCATCTTTCAAACCCAGCAACGTTCGGTACAGAACATCCGTTCCCGTCTTTGAGCGTTGACCATCCAGAATACAGCGAAAATGGCGAAGGTTATCACGGTTCGGTCTATCCGGCAATGAACTTTGTAATTATCAAAGGTCTCGAAAAATACCAGCGTTTTGATCTTGCACGTGAATGTGCAATACGTCACTTGTATTTCATTCTCGAAGCCCTGCAACCTGCTGATGGAAGCAAAGGCGATTTGTACGAAGCGTATCTTCCAAACAAAGAAGGTCCTGCAATCAAAACCGGTGATGAGAATTTCCCTTACAAACGCTGCATGATATCTGTTGGTCTTTCAACTGTTGCGCTCATGATTGAAAACGTAATCGGCCTTTCAATTTCTCTTCCACGCAAAACTGTTGACTGGATTATACCGAACCTTGAGATTATGGGTATCGAAAAGCTCTCTCTCAAACGCAACTTAATCACAATTTTGAGTCACAAAAGTACACGCGGTTGGGAAATCCAGATGGAAAGCGAAAAGCTCTACTACTTTACAATCAACATTCTCGATCAAAAAAAGAAGACGTTACCAATTCCTTCCGGCAAGTGTTCAATGCTTATCGACAAGCTGTAAAAAACACAATTTTCCTGCCCTGTTCACACCACAAGGGCATAAAAAAAGCTGCCCTTTCGGACAGCTTTTTTTATGTTCAAAGATTATTTGCTCTTTGCCTGAGCCTTTTTCTCTTCTTCTTCGGCAGTTTTGCGCATGTGCTCGATGACTGACTGAATGTTGTTAACCATAAGGATTGGCTGACCTGTAGCATCGAGAGCATCTCGCCACAAAGCACCTTCTGGGTCTACAGTGTTTCGTTTGCGTGTTACCATCTCTGTTGGGATGATAACGTATTTGTCGTGAACAAGGCCAACTACACACTTTGTTTTTCCAGCCATTGCAGCATGAACAGCGTTGTTACCCAATCGCTCACAGTAAACTGAATCATTAGCAGTTGTAACAGCAGAACGTACCTGGTAGCTTGGGTCAACATATTTGAGATTGACGTGAATATGTTTGTTTGCAAAATATTCATTGATTTTCTGGCAGAGGAATACACCGATGTCAGAAAGTTTTTTGTTACCAGAAGCGTCTGTTTCGTTCGTAGACTGCATGAGCTCCTGACCAGCACCCTCTGCAACGATGATTACAGCATGACCACGCTTTTCAAGACGTTTTTCGAGGTGTGAAAGGAAGCCGTTAGGACCGTCCAAGTCGAATGGGACTTCTGGGATAAGACAGAAGTTTGTCTCGTGACTTGCAAGTGCTGTAGATGTTGCGATGAAGCCAGACTCACGACCCATGAGTTTAACAACACCGATACCGTTAATCTGAGACTCAGCTTCCATATGAATTGCGTTTACTGCCTCGCGAGCCTTTTCTACGGCAGTCTCAAAACCAAATGAACGGTCGATGAAGAGCAAGTCGTTATCAACTGTTTTTGGAATACCAACAACAGCAACTTTAAGGCCACGGCGTTCTACCTCGCGAGCGATGTCAAGAGCACCACGCTGAGTGCCGTCACCACCAACGATGAACAGCATGTTAATGCTTAATGATTCAACTGCGTCCACAATGTCTGCGACACGATTGCCGCCGCCACGGCTTGTACCAAGGAAAGTACCGCCGTTTTTGTGAATGTCGTCAACTACCTTTGGAGTGAGTTCGATTGTGTCATAATTAGACTCCGGGAAGAATCCTTTGAAGCCATATCTGAAACCACGGATTCGTTTTACACCGTAGCGGTACCACAAACAGCGAACTACAGCACGGATAACATCGTTAAGACCTGGACAAAGACCGCCACAAGTACAAATACCTGCGTTTACATGAGCCGGATTGAAATAAATAAATTCTCGAGGACCGGCCTTCTGCATGAGATTGCCTTTAGTTCTTTCATTTTCTGTAGAGTCTGCATCAAAAACATTTACCTTGTAGCGGACAAAAGAAGTGTCCTTTACATAATTTGCACGGAAATCACCATGTTCCTTTGAAAGTTCGATTGGCGAAGGAACTTTGCATTCGCCAAGCTGTTCAACAGTAAAATCGAATTTTTCTTCCATATCATTGCTCCTTTAAAAGCAGCGCGAATACGCATAAACTTATCCCCTATTTTAAGCATAATTCGACCTTTTATCAATACAAAAACCCAAAAAAACGGAAATGTCCAAATCACCCACCAGAAAATGGATGTAAAAGAAACCGTCGGTTTAAATTTCCTTATACCCTAAGGAGGATAATATTATGAAAAAAATCGTAAGTGCAGTAGCATTGGCAGCGATATTGTCAGCAACTGCATCAGCTGCTGATATAAGTTTTTCTTATAAAGGTAGCAATTACTTTACTTCAAGTGCCGGCAATTTAAACTACAAGGACCGCACAGATTGTATGTCTTTGGGCATTTCATCTGATAAGGCAGGTGCAGTTGTAGATTTTGATACCGAACTTGCAGAAAACGGTTCTATAAAAATTGTTCAAGATGAATACTATGGCTGGATGAATTTCGCGATTCCTTCTGGAAATTTGCAGCTCAAAGCAGGTTCTTGGAATAGTCGTTATGTTAACAGGCTTCTTAATGACAAAGGTGATCTCGATAAGGAAGATTTTGAATTAAATAAGCCTGGTGTTATAAATGGTTCGACAGGTAAAGATTCTGACAACCTTACACAGGGAAAACTTTCTGTAGTTGCTGCTCTTACAAATTCTATCGATGAAAGTTCTGACCTTATGTTTAAGTTCGGTCTTGTAAAATCAGCTTATAATCCAGATGCCAAAACAGCAACAGTCTCAACAAACGACAAAGACGTTGAGAACGGGGATGTAGAAATTGCTTCAGGTTTTGTTGCTGAATTAGCTTATAAGCAGCAGGACTTAATCAATATCAATCTTGCTTTCAAAAACCTTGTTAAAAACAACTATTCTATTGGTCTTTGGGTAAGTCCACTCATGATTGAAGATTTTTCGCTTACTGTCGGTGGAACTTTTGCAACTGTAAAAGGATATGACAAAACTGCTAATGAATGGAACGGCGGTACTGAGTTTGGTGCTGATATTCGCGCACGTTATGCAATTAGCGAAGAAGTTTCTGTTACAACAATGCACAATATTTCTAGTGGATACAATGCCAAAACTGATAACAACACCCTCAAATTGTGGGACATGATTAACTTCAATTATAAAATGGATGAAAAAGTAAGTTTCGGTTGTACCCTCAATGCCGTTTTCGACAATCTGGATTCAGATCACACATTCACTGGAGCTGATTTGATAACAAGTCCATATATCAGAATTGATGCTACTGAAAAAGCAGCTGTTACTGCGGCTCTTCGCGTAACTGCTGAAGGTGTAAATCCTTCTGTTGCAGGACATGAAAATGTTGATGTTACTGTTCCTGTTCTATTTGCATTCAACTACTAATAATGGAGGAAAAGTCAGATGAAAAAAATAATCAGTACGCTCGCAATGGGCATGATTGTTGCGTATGCAGCTTTCGCAGATATGAAGGTTACACTTAACTATCGCAACGGTGCAGAACTTTTCAAATATGAAAATAAAGGTTTCGACGGACGTTCTACCGATGATTATGGTAACGTCTATGTTGATTCAGGATATGACAATAATGGTTCTAAAACTACACTCTTTAACCTGAGCGGTTGGAATGCAGGTAAAGATAATCTCGGACTTCAAATTTCTGGGGATATTTTTACTATAAAATCAACATTGCAGCCTACGACCGGTGGTAACAACAGCATTATCTGGCACATTTTTGACGTCGGTGCCAAATACAACGGTTTTTATGCAAACGCAGGCTGGAACGGCGATGGTATCATGAATTACCGTTCTAAGAAAGCTGCAGATGACGGCAATGAAGAAGGAAAAGTTTTCGAAACATATAAACTTGGTTCAATTTTTACAGGTTCTGACGGACTCTGTGCAAACAACCAGATTTCATTCAATACAGGACGTAATTTCTACGCTTTGGCTGGTTATAATTTGCCAGTTACAGACACTTTCAGCGCAAAAATTCAAGGTGCTGTAATGATTGACCGCACTTGGGATAATCCTTCTGCAGAACAGTCTAATGGAAACTTTGGTTGGACAGCATTCCTTAATCCAAAACTTCTTGACGTATTTGACGCAGAGCTTTTCATTAAGGGAAAAAGAATTGGCGAAGCTGGAAGCGACAAGGTTTCTGAATTCGTAACTGGTGCTTACTTGAAGCCAGCCTTTATTCCGATGCTTGCTGACTCAGCTTTCGGTGGTTCTGCTGTGATTCTTGATGGAAAATTGCAAGAATGGAACGTTGACTGGCGAGCTTTCGTAAAAGTTTCAGGAGATTTGTGGATTACATATTTTGGTAAATTTGCAAAACTTGTAAGCAAAGAAGGCGATACTCCTTATGAGCCTGTTGATGGGGCTGCCGTAGGTGCTCTGGCAGGACTTACATCATTCAAGTCTTCACAGGCTTTGTGGAATATGGTTTCTGTTCGTTACAAAATTAATGATCGCTTTACAGGAGTTCTTTCTGTTGGTGAACTTTCTGATCTTGATGACGGTTTCCATCTCGGAAGAGAATCTGCCGACGGAACACAGGTCTTTGCTCACCCTCATGTTCAGATTTACGCAGCAAAAAATGCAACAGTTACAGCAGGTGTACTTGCAGCTTTCGCGGGAATTGGTGCTAACGAAATGGCCAACAAAGACGTCGATATGCTCATCAATATTCCGGTTCTTTTCCGTGTAAAGATGTAATAAAAAACTTGCCCTAAAATTTGGGGCAAGTCTAAAAAAATTTAACAGGAGAATAAAAAATGAAAAAGAATATATGTTCAATATTTGCTTCGATTCTCTGTTCTGCTACACTCCTTTTAGGAATTGCAGGATGTGATACTGGAGCTGGTGAAGATGACCCTATCAAGGGATATAATGCAGAGATTCCTACAACGGCATTTTCTCTCGGTGCCGATGCATTCGATGGTTCAGTTTGGGATTTCAGTTCGTTCACTGCTGCTGGAGGAACATGCGGGACAACAGTAATTAGCAATGAAGAGATTGCAAGAGATGGTAAAATCACTGCAAGTACAGCAGGAACAAAAGAAACTTCTCTTGAGTTTACAAATTTTAAGGGCAAAGGTAATGCCAGTACAACATTGGGTGTTGGCTATCTGCAAGCTTCAAAAAGTTCAACTGCAAATCTTACAAACCTTGCAGGTTACCAGCTTACTTTGACACTTGCAACTAATTCAAACATTTATATTGAGGCTGCTGGAGCTGGAGCTGCTGAAGCTGCACGTTATATTGCAATTGCAGATGCTTCAGATAATGTTTTAATTTCTAAAGACAATCTTGGAAACAAAGCAACTGTTGATTTCCAGATTCAAGGTGCTCCTGCAGGTGCATACAAAATCTATTTGAACGGTGCTGCCATCGTAAAGATTGATCTTTCTTCTGCTCATAAATTCGCTCTTCCACCACAGATTAACAAACTCGTTCTCTATAAGGGAGATGAAGTTGCAGACAAGAATCTTGGCTCTATCGAAGCATCTATTGATACAGTAAAACTCGGAGCCTGGAACGTAATTTCAGACACAAATAAAGTAGATTTGACCGAAGAGGCTGTATGGACTTCTTCAAATGAATCTGTCGCCACAGTTAAAGCTGGTACTGTAACTGGTGTTTCAGCCGGCAAAGCAATTATTCGGGCTAGAATTGGTCGATTCTATGATGAAAGAACAGTTGAAGTGACACCATGCAAACACACACAAGTAAAATTCTTCTTGAAAAAGAATATTCCTGCAACAGATACTAAGGTAAAATTGACAACACCTTCAGATGATGAGAAAGCTAAAAAGCTCTTAAAAGCTGAAATTGTTGGTAACCTCATTACAAGTGCAGCTGATATGACTGTTGAAGAACTTGACAGTGCATCATGGTCAGATACAGGCACATCAAAAGGTGCAGAAAAAGGTATTGAAGTAAAAGTCAACAAGTTAAACGATGCTGATTTGCCTGAAAACACTGAATTTTTGACATTGAAATTCAGTGTAACTCCTGCAAGCGGAAAAACTGTAAAAATCAGCGGATTCGACGGATTCTTAGGTTCTGGAAAAGGCAACAACAATCTGCTTGAAGATTGTTCCGAAATACCAACAACAAGTGCAACTTACTATAAAGTATCTGTTGGTGATAAAGCTGCCTTCCAAATTGTTCCAAAGACTAATGGTAGTGCTAAAGCCACTTTCGCAAATCCAGTCGCAATTTCTTCACAAACAGAAGTTGTAGTTACTTTTGCACATGCAGCTAAGAAAAACGGAATTTCAGTAGATTTAATGGATTTAACCCTTAATGTAGAAGAGTAATTCGTTATTTTTGATATTTGGATTCATATTTAATAAAATCTCGCTTCACGTTTTGTGGGGCGGGATTTTTTTGTTATACTCTCTTCAGTAACAATTGCGAGGAGGAAATTATGGTCTACGGTTACATTCGGGTTTCTACGGCCCATCAGAATTTAGAAAATCAGCAGCTTGAAATTGAACGATTTGCAGCTCAGAACGGAATTCATATCGATAAATGGATTGAAGAAAAAATCAGCGGAACGAAAAAACCTGAGCTTCGTAAGCTTGGAAAGATTTTAATGAATCAATGTAAGGAAGGTGACTTGGTAGTATCAACGGAAATTTCACGATTCGGGCGGTCACTTATTATGATTATGAATATTCTGCAGTACTTTTTAGAACGAAATATTAAAGTTTGGACTATAAAGGACAATTACAGGCTCGGAAATGATATTCAGTCAAAAGTTCTGGCATTTGCTTTTGGTCTTTCAGCAGAAATTGAACGCCAACTTATTTCAGAGCGAACAAAACAGGGACTCGTTCGGGCAAAAGCAGAAGGAAAGAAAGTTGGTCGCAGGCCTGGCCAAAAATCAAATTACTACAAATTAAGTCGCTTCGATGATTATATCAAGGAAGAATTCTTAAAAGGTCGCAGCAAATCTTCTCTTGCGGCAGAACTTGGGGTCGCACCGGCAACGTTAAGACGTCATCTAAAAAGAATTTGCTACGAGTTGTGAAATTATTCGGCAGTGCGCAATTTTATTGGTGTTGCTTGAATCTCAGTGGTTTCAGACTCCTTCAAAACAGGTTCGTCCGAGGACATTTTTGAAAGTTCCATACAGAACTGACGCATTACATCATCAATTGTATTTTCAAGCTGCTCAACCAGAGAATCTTTGTTGTATTGGCCTCGCATGATTTTAATCGGCTCGGATGTTTTTGCAACGAAAATCTTATTTAGAACTTCTCGGCCCCGGTTATTGAGCAATTTTGCCTTCATTGTTACAACACCACCAATTGCTCCGTTTGTTCTAGTTCCTTTTACAACATCTTTCTGGAAGGTGAATGAAAGGATGAGAAGCGATTTTGCTCCGATTGAGTCCATGAGGTAGCGAGAATTTTTCGCTCCAATTGTAGTCAAATCTTTGAAACCTGTCGCAGTTTTGGTAGGAGTAAGTGAATTGAAATAACTTGGTGCCATGTAACTGTAGGCTTCAGAAGAAAGAACTTCTTCTTTAGGAAGAACCGCACAACCTGTCATTTCAAGAATATTCATGCTAGCACTGTCAAAAGCATAATCGAGGCGATCAACAGCTGTAAGAATTTCGGGATTGTTTGAGTCCATGATTCGGCTTGCCATGCTTGTAAGAAGGCTCTCTGCCTCCGGCTCGTCAGTTGCAAGGACCGTCTCATCGTCTTCGTCAATCCATGGAACCTGCGTATTCCCGATGATAGAAATCACGGCAACAGGAGAAGATTCCTGCAAAGAAATTTTTGTGGAAGCGCAGCTGGTCAAAACAAAAGCGATACTCACCAAAGCTAAAGAAAGAGTGTTAAATTTTTTCATATTTTCCTCATCTAATTATATCAAATATAAATCAAATTATGAGGTTACAAGGAAAAATATTTTTGTATTTTTCTGACTTTTTTTCATTTGCATTGCCGAAAATCGAATTTTTTTGGAAATAAATATGTAGTGAAATCCAAAAAGAGTCTCACATAAATTTATTCCAAAAATGGAGGCATTTATAATTTATGACTGAAAACACAAGAAAAACAAAATCATGGGACGAACTGACTTTCGCGGACAACTTTCTTTTCTGCAAGATTCTCGAAAGCGAGCCGGAGATTTGCCGACAGCTTCTGGAGCTTCTTCTTCACATCGAGATTGATCATCTGGAAAGCCCGCAGGCCGAGAAAACCTTGCAGGAAACAATCGATGCAAAAAGCGTGAGGTTCGACGTATATACCAAGAACGACAAGCAGATTTTCGACTTGGAAATCCAGACCACCGACACGAAAAACCTGCCCAAACGAGCGCGCTACTACCAGAGCATCATCGACATGGACAATCTTTCAAAAGGCGAGAACTACACGAAGCTCAAGGACAGCTACGTCATCTTCCTCTGCCTGGACGACATCTTCCACAAAGCCCTGCCGGTCTACACCTTCGAGAATATCTGCCGAGAGGACAAAAAGACAAAATTGAACGACAGGGCCTTCAAAGTCTTTTTCAACGCGGCCGAGTGTGATAAACTGAAAACAAAGGAAGAGCGTGATTTCTTTCACTTTCTGAAGGGCGAAAATGCCGAGACAAGCCTTTCACGCAGCATCGAGGAAAAAGTTGAGTTCGCAAAAAAGAACGCGGCATGGAGGAGGCAGTACATGACATGGCAGCAGACGATAGATGAAGAAAAATATTATGCACGTGAGGAAGGCCGAGAAGAAGGTCGTGAATTGGGTGCCCGTGAAACTGCCATTGCAAATGCGAAGAATCTGCTGCTCATGAATCTTGGTACACCTGAACAAATTTCTCAGGCTGTTTCTCTGCCGCTTGACGAGGTGCTTGCTTTGAAGGAAGAGCTGGCTTCACAAATAAAGGCGTAACACAAAAAAATCCCGCTCCATGTGAATGAAGCGGGATTTTTGTTATCTAGCTTAGGTTAGAATTACAGTTTTACACGAAGGATTGCAGGGATAGAGATTGAAGATACAGTGAAATCTTTAGCTCCAGTAGTTCCTGCGTTGTATTTTGCTCCGCTGTATGAGAAGCCAACCCACAATGTTGCTGGTTTTGAGAGGTACAACTGAGCACCTGGTGTAACACGGTAGTTGATTCCGTAGTCAGAATCGCTCTTTCCAGCTGTTCCAAGAACGTTCATCAAACCAACGTTTACAGTAGCTGTTACAAGGTCGTTAACCTTGTAGCGAGCTGAAAGGTTGTTCCACATAACCATTGTGATGTCTTTTCCAGCAACCAACTGGCCGGCTTTTCCGTCAAGACCAGCGATACCTGCGTTAACAGTAGCACCAGCTTTGTTTTCTGTTTCAGCATCATTTTCTTTGAGACCAGCAATCTTGTTGAAAGTTGTGATTGAAAGCTCTGGAGTAACCTGATAACGTGCGCGCAAGTCGAAGTCCCATGCACCATTCCATGTCTCAGCTGCTGTAGAATCCATTGTATAAGAACCACCGATTGTAGCTGTGAGCTGTGGAAGCAATGTTGGCATTGCATAGAAAGCGAATGTTGTGATTCCAGAAGCAGGCTTTTTGAGGATCAACTCGGAGTTGAACAATTCTGCAACATTGAACTGAACGCGACCAGCTGCGCCAGAAGCATGAGTTGTAGTTGTTGTATCAGTTCCATCAACTTCTGTACCTGACCAATAACCAGTTTTAATTGCAACTGCTGTGAGTTTGAGAGTCATGTCATCGTTGAGAGCGATTGGGTACTCTGCATAAGCTGAGAGAGCGTTTGAGCCACCAGCGAAGTTACAGATATCGTCCATGAATACAGATGGAGCACCTTTGAAAGCTGAACCAAGCTTGAATCGCTCGAAATCAACGCCTTCTGAGTTACCGGCATCAACGTCTTTCTTTACACGGTAAGCACCGTCTGCGTTACCATCTTTCC
>CACZYY010000036.1 GCA_902785455.1 uncultured Spirochaetaceae bacterium | reverse complement strand
AGATTTGCCGCCTCTTCTCAAAAATCTTCTTGAACAAAATCCCGGTCTTTCCGGCTCAGAAATCTCCCATGAAGTTCAGAAAATCTTCGACAAGGAAAACAATTCTTCTGAGCGGAACGTGATTACTTCTCCTTTCCGTCTTGCAACTGAGACTTTCATAAATCATTCCCGCTCTTCTCTCAAAATTCAGGACGGATGCAACTGTGTCTGCACTTACTGCCGAATCCGCCTTGCGCGTGGAAAATCAGTTTCTCTGGCGGCGAGCGAAGTGATTGAGCGCGTCAAAAAACTCGAAGAAGCAGGGCAGAGCGAAGTCGTCATTACAACGGTCAATATCGGGCAGTATGTGAGTGAATACGAAGGAAAAGTCGTGCGCTTTGCCGAAGTGCTTGAGCTTGTTCTTGTCAACACGCAAAAAATCGGAATCCGCATTTCAAGCCTTTACCCTGAGATTGTCAATGAAAAGCTAGCTAAGGTGCTGGAAAATCCGAGAGTTCGGCCGTATTTCCATATTTCTGTCCAGAGCGGAAGTGATGCCGTTCTTGCAAAAATGAAGCGGCCTTATAAAATCGAAGCCGTTTACCGTGCCACAGAACTTTTGCGAAAAGCCAAGAGAAATCCGTTCCTTGCGTGTGACATTATCGCGGGCTTTCCGGGTGAGACCGACTCCGACTTTGATTTGACACTCAAAATGCTTAAGGAATGTGGCTTTACCTACGTTCACGCATTCCCGTTCAGTCCACGGCCAGGAACAGAGGCATTTAAGATGCGCCCGATGGTTCCAAACTACATTACGGACAAACGAATTGCCGCCCTCGAAGAATTCAACAAAAAGTCAAAGACTGAATACATCAATTCCTTTGTCGGGCAAACACTCTCGGCTGTGTGCGAGACCGTTCATCGTGCAAAAGTCTTTAAGGATAAAATTGTAGTCCATGCCGTCACCGAAAATTTCCTGCACTGCCAGCTCAATTTTTCTGGTAAAGATGCGAATCTACCGGTGGCGGGAACAGAAGTCCGTGTGAAAATCGTGCGACCGCTAAACGATGGTGAAAAAACAGGCGAAAGCGACACTTTGGCAGAAATTCTTAATTAAAAGTTGAGAAAATAATAAGAATTTGCTGATAAAAAAATTATAATGTGCTATAATATTCTCAAACCTTGCATTGCAGGGGCAAAGTATAAAAAGAGGGAATGTTTATGAAGCATTGTAAAAAGTTAGCAGCAATCGCATCAGCGTTATTAGTTTTAGGATTCGCAGCCTGCTCATCAGACGGTGATGGAAGCTCAAGTTCAAATGATTCTACACAGGTCGGAATCCCGGCGACAGGTAAACCGACAAACGATAAAGACAAAAAATCCAATTATATAGGCAAAAAGGCCCCGTCTGAGGCAAAGGAAGTCGGGGATATTGTGTTTTCAGATGGTTCTGCAACTCCTTACAGTGCCAATCTCACACTGACGGACACTCAAAAGGCTGAGGCTGTTGCTGCTATTTTCTACGTAAATGAAAAATATGAAAGTCCTTTCCGTGGAAAGGCTCTTGGTGTAGGTTTTAAGCAGGGGCGTGATTTGGAATGGGCTAAGAATACTTCTGAAGGATATAATAAGACAATTGAAAGTATCGCCATTAGTGATTCTAATTCTATGGCTGATGCTGTTAAGGATTTTGTAAAAAATGCAGATGGAAGCGGTAACTGGAAGAAGCTTTGTGATGTAGTTACCGATTCTGATGTTTCTGGCAATTACCCTGCATGGGAGTATGCCAATTCTTATGGAAAAAACAATTCCCTTAAAGGTGAATTTGCTGATGGATGGTATCTTCCAACAGTATATGAATCAGAAGCCCTTCTGGCAGTGACAGCGGATGTTTTTGCCAAAGTTTTAGGGGGAAATGTAGATTATGATTTTGATGCGTGGATGTCAAATGATTCTTTTTCTGGAGAAAATAAGGCTGCAGGTTTTGACGGCGGTGATCCACTGAAAGATGAGAAAAAGTCTGTTTTTGTAATCCGTTCTTTCAACTCTGCGATACCTACTTCAAACGGCTATATTGGAATAAAAAATCCGAGTGCAAAAAAGTCTGTCGGTGATATTGTATTCGCAGATGGTTCTGCAAGTTCATATAAACAGATGTTGGACTATTTTTCTTATGCTGATAAGACTGTTGCTGTAATATTCTATTCAGGAACTCATTCTGATGATATTCTTGGTGCAAGAACTCTTGGTGTTATGCTTGAGCCTTATAGTACTGAGATTTTCTATGCCGATTGTAAATGGGCTGCAAGCCAAACAGGTAATGCAACAAATTTCAGTGAAATTGAATGTGTATTTAGTGGTTCAAAACCTGCAGGCGAAACACCATATTATTACTTTACTACGTCATTTATGGATCAACCTGCTCAGGGGTTTTATTTTACTGGAGATTTTGATGGAAGTGATAACTGGGAAAAAATCTGTGAACAGGATAAAACTGGTGCTGCTGATGCTGCCACAAATTATCCTGCTTTTAATATGGTAAATGAACTTGTTTCTAGAAAAGGTTTAACAGATAATATGGCAAAAGGCTGGTACGTTCCTAGCCTTGTTGAGCTTCTTGTTATGACTTCTAGCCTTCCTTCTTATTTTACGGAACCTTATCCAGATATTCTTATATGGACTTCTAGTCAGTGCGATATGAGCCCTTTCCTGTCTTATTGTGTTAGAGCTGGTGATGCCATGTTTTGTATTTATTCTAAGTCTGGTGAGGAGACTGTTTGTGCAATCCGTGACTTTAGTACGGGTTCAACTACTCCTACAACACCTGCCACAAAAAGCCCTTATATTGGCTCTAAGTCTCCAAAAAAAACAAAAGATGTCGGTGACATTGTGTTTACTGACGGATCTGCAAGTCCGTATACAGAAAATATTACAGAAGAGCAGAAAAATAAAGCAATTGCTGTAATTTTCTATGCGGGACAAGCTGATGATAAGTTAGGAGCTGAAACTCTTGGTGTGAGTGTAAATAGCGAGAGAGCTCTATGGGCAAACTCTGCTTCTGAAGGTTATGGAAAACTTATTCAAGGCCTTGTTGATCCTATTGATTATAGTAATAGTAAACCTAGTAAATGGGTACAGCCTGCTGATTTTGACGGAAGCGACAACTGGAAAATTCTTTGTGATGCAGTTGGTGATGAAAATAATCCATTTAATTATCATGCATGGTATGTTGCAGCTCAGTATGGAAAAATGAAAAATTTAAATGGTGAGTTTGAAAGTGGCTGGTATATTCCATCAATCGGAGAACTAAAGGTTATGGATGAGAATTTAATCAAAGTGAATACTGCTTTGTGTAAAATTGGCAAAATAAATTTATCAATGGATTCATTTGATACAGGATATTGGACATCAAATCTACCGAATGACTTTTCTACAAGTGACCCTAAGGCTTTGTGTTGGAGTTTTAAGCAGCATAAACCATTGTCATTGAACACGAATACTGAAAATAGTTTTTGCGTAGTCCGCACTTTCAAGTAAAAAAATACTGTGTCATTATCGTGCCTACCACGGTAATGACACACAGCCTTTTGCTTGACGGCAGGGGAAAAACGAAGTACATTATTTAAAAAGAGGAGCACCACGGCAGCGTGGCTGAACCTCCGTTTAGCTTGTGAAAAAGCCTGCGCGGAAATTGCAGTGAGCGTAGGCTTCCTTTTTTATCTACTCGCTTTTATCGTCTTTTTTGTCGAGTGCCGTGCATATTGCAAGAATAAACGTTGCAGTC
Organism: uncultured Spirochaetaceae bacterium; assembly: GCA_902785455.1. Lineage (GTDB taxonomy): Bacteria > Spirochaetota > Spirochaetia > Treponematales > Treponemataceae > Treponema_D. The sequence goes on along the minus strand of CACZYY010000036.1, from coordinate 17,698 downwards.
GTGATAATTGTGCGTGAGGGATAGTAGCGGCGCGAAGCGTTGCCGTAAGGCAATGAAACCGCGGATAGCCCGACTCGACGAAAAGACAGATTAATTGTGTTTTTTATAGGGCGCCATGAATGGCGCGTTGTAAAAAGCTGGAAAAATCCGCGACAACTCGAAGAGTTGTCGTAAAGACATGGATGTCGAGGCACGCCCCCTCTATTTTCTCTTTTCTTGCAATTCGCTATAATTACTATGTATGGAAACAAAAAATACTCCTCATGGAACAATTACTGACAATAATCACGCGGCTCTCTGGCATGGTCGTTTTGCCGAAGGTCCGGACGCCGCTGCCGTAGAATTTGAAACTTCTATTCATGTTGACGAGCGCATGGCTCTTGACGATATCCGTGGTTCTAAGGCTCATGCTTCAATGCTTGCTAAGCAGGGGATTATTTCAGCAGAGGAGAACAAGGCAATTCAGGATGGTCTTTCTTCTATAGAAAAGGATTTGCAGTCTGGCGCGCTTTCAATCGATTATTCTGCCGAAGACATTCATTCCTTTGTCGAGGCCACTTTGACTGACCGAATTGGCGACCCTGGCCGTAAGCTTCACACTGGCCGTAGCCGAAACGACCAGATTGCTTTGGACGAGCGGCTTTATCTTCGCCGTGTCATCCCGGACTTGCAGAAAGCGATTGCTTCTCTTATCAAAACTCTCGCCGATATTGCTGAAAAACATAAAACTTCGCTTTTGACTGGTTACACTCACATGCAGCACGCTCAGCCGGGTTCTCTTGCTCAGCATTTGTGCGCGTGGGGCTTCATGCTTGCGCGTGATTTGGAGCGTCTTTCGGATTCCCTCAAACGGGTTTCACTTTCTCCTTTGGGAAGCGGTGCTCTCATGGGAAGCACTTTGCCTCTCGACCGTGAATTTGTTGCCAAAGAGCTTGGTTTTGAGGGAGCCACTTACAATTCTTTGGATTCCGTCTCTGACCGCGACTACTGCATTGAGTTCACTTCGGACTTTGCGATTTTGCAGCAGCACCTCAGCCGAATGTGCGAGGAAGTTGTTTTATGGTCTACCACCGAGTTCGGTTTTATCAATCTGAGCGAAAAATGGTCTACAGGCTCTTCAATCATGCCGCAAAAAAAGAATCCTGATTTCGCCGAGCTTATCCGTGGCCGCACTGGCAAGGTTTACGGCGATTTAATCAATCTTCTTGTGATGATGAAAGGTCTTCCGCTTGCTTACGACCGTGACATGCAGGAAGACAAGGCTCCGCTTTTTGAGGCTCTGGATACGGTGCAGGGTAATGTAATCGTTTTTGAGGCGATGATTGCGAGTGCCGAGTGGAATCTTCCTAAGATGGAAGAAAGCTGCTTCGGCGGTTTTGCCAACGCTACTGATGTTGCCGACTACCTGGTGCGAAAAGGGCTTCCTTTCCGTCTGGCTCATGGTGTGAGCGCGAAATGTGTTCGCCTTGCAATTGATTCGGGGCTTTCCGCAATCGAGGACTTGGAGCTTTCCGATATGAAAAAGATTTCTCCTCTTTTTGAGGAAGACATCTTTGACTGTATCACGCCAAAAGCCTGCATGGAAGGCCGAAAAACAATCGGAGGCCCAGGAGCAATCGACAAGCAAATTGAAACTCTTCGTGGGCTTTGCAAAGAGTTTTAAATAAATCCACAGATGGACACAGATTTTCACAGATTCGGTATGTTTGTAATCGGTGCTAATCTGTGTGAATCTGTGGATAAAACATAGGAGAAAATTGTATGAAAATTACAAAAGTTTTGTTTGGGGCTGTAGCTGCCCTTATGGTATTCGGGATGGCTTCTTGTTCAAAGGCTTCAAACGAATTCGTTCTTGGTCTTGATGATTCTTTCCCGCCGATGGGATTCCGCGATGACAATAATGAAATCGTAGGTTATGACATTGACCTTGCAAAAGAAGTTGCCAGCCGTCTCGGTCTTAAATTCCGTGCTCAGCCAATCTCATGGTCTGCAAAAGAGCAGGAGCTTAACACAGGCAAAATCGACTGTATCTGGAACGGCCTTTCAATCACACCAGAGCGACTTGAAGCACTCGCTTTCACAAAACCTTATCTCAACAACGCTCAGGTCGTAATCGTTCGTGGTGACAGCGGAATTACTTCACTTGCTGGCATGGAAGGAAAAGTTCTTGGTGTTCAGGCAGGTTCAAGCGCAGCCGATGCAGTTGATGAAGTTCCAAGCTTCAAAAACAGTCTCAAACAGATTGTTGATTTCTCTGACAATATCATGGCTCTCAACGACTTGGAGATTGGTGGACTTGACGGTGTTGCAATGGACAGCGTTGTAGCAGAATACAGCCTCAAAGTTACTGGAAAGCCGTTCATCATCCTCGCAGATAGCCTTGCTCCGGAGCAGTATGGCATCGCTTTCAAAAAAGACAACACCGAGTTGCGCGACAAAGTTCAGAAAACTCTCGAAGAAATGGCTGCCGACGGCACAGTAGCAAAAATCAGCGAAAAGTGGTTCGGTTCTGATATTTCCATTATTGGTAAATAAAAATCCACAGATAGGCACAGATTTCCACAGATTCGATATGTTTATAATCGGTGCCAATCTGTGTGAATCTGTGGATAAAAAAAGGAAATGGCGGTGGCAAAAATAATTTTTCCGATGCTGAATGCTTCGGTGGTTTCTATTGAAGTTTTTTTTCTCACTTTGATTTTCTCTGTTCCTTTGGGATTTCCTTTGGTGGCGGGGAGAATGTCCCGGTTTAAGCCGCTTTCTTATCTGGTGAATGCTTTTCTTCTTGTGATTCGTGGAACTCCTTTGATTTTGCAGCTGATTGCGGTTTATTTTGCTCCGGCCTATCTTTTTAAGCTTTCTTATGACAGGTTTGTGGCTGCAATTGTCGCACTCAGCGTAAATTATGCATGTTATTTTGCAGAAATTTACCGTGGCGGCATTCAGTCAATTCCGCGTGGTCAGTATGAGGCGGCAAAAGTCTTGGGCTACACCAAAATGCAAACTTTTTTCCGAATTGTGCTTCCCCAGGTGATCAAGCGAATAATCCCTGCAATGGGAAACGAGGTTATTACGCTCGTAAAGGACACTGCTCTGGTCTCTGTTTTGGGAATTGCCGAGCTTTTCCGCACGGCACAAACAACCTCAAGTCGCCTTTTTTCGACCATGCCGATTTTTATCGCCGGTGTGTTCTATTTTATCATGAACTGGGTGGTTTCTTCGGGCTTCGTGGTGATTGAAAAGAAGCTGGATTATTACAAATAGTAGCGGATGGCACTGCTGCGAAGGGGAAATTTCATGGCAATTATTTCTGTTCAGCATATAAAAAAATCTTTCTCGGACGGCGTTCAGGTTTTAAAAGATATTTCTTTTGACGTGGAGCAGGGCGAGATTTTGGGAATTATCGGCCCGAGTGGAAGCGGAAAGTCTACCATGCTTCGTTGCATCGCACAGCTTGAGAATGTTGATGCTGGCTCGGTTTATGTTTGTGGAAGCCCGATTGTCGAGAACGGAAAATATGCCGCAAAAGATGAACTGCGAAAAATCGGCCTTAACCTGGGCTTTGTTTTCCAGAACTTCAACCTTTTTCCTCATATGAGTGTCCTGCAGAATATCACCGACGCACAGATTCATGTCTTAAAGACTCCAAAAGCAGAGGCTGTTGAAATTGCACGAAAATTACTCTCAGATGTCGGCCTTTCTGATAAAGAAAATGCTTATCCCTGTGAGCTGAGCGGCGGTCAGCAGCAGCGTGTTTCAATTGCCCGTTCCCTTGCCTTAAAGCCAAAAGTTCTCTTGTTCGACGAGCCGACCAGCGCGCTTGATCCGGAATTAACAGGCGAAATCCTTGCCGTAATTAAAAAACTTGCCCTTGAAAAAATGACAATGATTGTCGTCACGCACGAAATGGCATTTGCACGCGATATTTCCGACAAAATCATCTTCATGGCGGACGGCGTAATCGTGGAGCAGGGTGAGCCGAAATCCGTAATCTCAAATCCTCAGACTGACAGGCTCAAAGACTTTTTGAAGCGTTTCAACCAGTAGCGGGTGTTGAAAGTCAAGAAAAATCTGCGGGGCTTGGGGCGGCAGCCCCAGGAGAGAGGGTAGCGTAAGACACCGCAGCGAAGCGAGGAGTCTGGAGTGAGGGGGAGACTTCCCCCTTTTTTTATAATTATAACCGCTAATTGCTAACTGATAACTTTCTAATTTTCCTTAACTTTATTTTTTATTTTCCGATATTCATAGTATGAATACTTTTACACGGTCAGTTGATTTATTATCACGTGCTATGGATGTCAATTCTCTTCGCTATCAGGTTTCTGCAAACAACATTGCGAACTCTGAGGTTCCAAATTACAAGAGACAGACTGTTAGTTTTGAGAGCGAGCTTAAACGTGCCTTTGACTCTGAGAAGGACACTGAGCACCGCTTCCAGCTCACGACAACCAGCGACAAGCACATTCAGCTTGATTCACCATACGACTGGCGTACTGTAGAGCCGCGCCGTGTAACTGACTGGGAATCTACCGCCAATGCGAACGGTAATAACGTTGATCCTGAATACGAAGCCATGAACATCATGAAAATTCAGCTCAACTACCGACTTCTGGCACAACTTGAAAATTTCGAGTTCAGCCAGGTCAAAACGGCAATGAAGAGATAATCCACAGATAGGCACAGATTAACACCGATTATAAATATTTAATCTGTGAAAATCTGTGTGAATCTGTGGATAATATAATACAGGAGATTAAATTATGGGAATGTTTACTTCTATTAATATTGCTGCTACTGGAATGAGCGTGGAGCGTCTTCGCACTGATGTTATTTCTAACAACATCGCTAATGCCAGCACTACACGTACTCCGGAAGGCGGGGCTTTTAAAAAATCTTCTGTTGTAATTGAACCGATTGCTTCTTCTCATCCGACATGGAGAAGCCCCTTTGTCAGCGCGGATCAGGATAACGGTCCTGGAATGGGCGTTCGTGTTCGTGAAATCGTAAAAAGCACTGAGCAGGGCCGGCTTGTTTATGACCCGACGAACCCGGATGCGATTCAGTCTGGCCCGAACAAAGGCTATGTTGAGTATCCGAACGTAAATATCGTAAACGAAATGGTTGATTTGATTTCTGCAAGCCGTGCTTACGAGGCAAACTCAACCGTAATTCAGGGCGCAAAAGACATGTTCTCAAGCGCATTGGAGATTGGACGAGGCTAAAGTCTTGTCATAAAGGGAATTTTAATATAAAATTTTAGAGGGTGGATATTTATGAATGTTACAATGCCAAGTTTGTCATCAGTCGAGATGATTAGAACAAATCCGGCTCATGCAGGAACAGCCCGGCTTTCTTCAATTCTTCCGGGTTCACAAAATACAAATTCCGTTCAGAACGAAAAAAATATGGGCACTTTCGAGAGCTATCTCGTAAATGCCGTTTCAAGCATGAATAATCAGCAGCTTGATGTCGGTCGTGTGCAGGAAAAACTCATAACTGATCCTGATTCTGTCGATATTCATGATGTAACCACCGCAATGGCAAAAGCACAGATGTCTTTGAGCCTTGCGCAAACTGTAATTGACCGCTTGGTCACTGGCTGGAACGAGCTTTCAACCAACCGATAATCTTTAGCTTTATAATCCGCTTTTTTCTTTTCAATAGAAACAAAGTGTGGTATTATAATATATTGTTGTTCGTTCACGGGAGGGGTAGATGAACGACTGGCTTAAAAATACGACTGCCAAGTTAAAAAGTATGTGGGCTTCATGGAAGCCTGTTCAAAAAGCAATTGCTGCGGGTATTCTTGTCGCAGTTATTGTCGTTTTAGTGCTTGTTTTTAAAGGCTCTTCAAAGCCTACCACTATTCCGCTTTTTAATACGCCTATCACCGATTCAAATGCTCGCGCTGATATTGCGTATCGTCTTGATCAAGAGAACATCAAGTACACGCTCAATGAAACGACTGGTCTCATTTACGTTGATGACGAGGCGACTGCTCGCCGTGCAAAGGCAATTCTCGTTTCAGAGGATTTGATTCCTAACCGCGTTGATGTTTTCAGTCAGATGCTTGATGTTACCAACTGGTCAACAACAGATTTCGAGCGCGAAAAGAACGATTTGCGTCGTGTTACCAATCAGGTCAAGCAGCATATCGAATCCCTCGACGATATTGCGAGCGCAGACGTTGTAATCACACCGGGGCAGAATTCAATCTATGAAAGCCAGAGAGTTCCGGCTACAGCTTCCGTAACATTGCGTTTCAAAAACGGCTCGGTAATGGAGCATGACCGCAAGCGAATCCAGGGAATTCAGCGTCTTATTCTTCGCTCTGTTTCTGGTCTTACAGAAGACAATATCGTAATTTCAAATACAGCAGGTGATATTCTCAACGATTTTGCCGGAATGGCAGAAATCGACCGTCTCAGCCTCATCGAGCGCACCGAAAAATTCAAGCTTAAGCTCGCAAGTGAAAAGCGTGCTAAGGTAATCGGCTCATTGCAGAGTATTTATGGCGAAGACCGTGTCCGAGACCTTGATGTAAACGTTGATATGGACACATCAAAGGTTTCTAGCGACAAAACAATCCACACTCCGATTATGATTACGGAGCAGGACCCTTCAAAACCATACGATACCACAGAAAAGCGTGATTATCTTCCTATTTCTACACAGACTGTTACAAAAGAATGGACTGGTACGGGCTACAATCCGGAAGGTCCTGCTGGCGTTGAAGGTCAGAATCCGCCGGTTTATTCTGATATGTCAAATGTTGTCGGAAAATCAACTGAGACTGGCGTAATTCAGAACAATGTCGTTAACGTTGAGCACCGCACGGAAGAGCGAATGCCAGCCGTTGACCGAATCACAGTTTCAGTCAACATCGATGGTAACTGGGAAAAAATCACTGACGGTTCTGGAAATCCAGTTTTCGTCACAGAAAAAAATCTTGACTCTTTAAAATCTCTTTACCCGGATTGGGAAGATCAGGTTAAATATCGTTTTGCGCTTGGTCACATCCTTCGCATTTACAGTCCTCTTTCTTCTGATGAACTGGAGCAGACTGCCAACTATTTGCAGGGTGCAATCGGTTATGACGCGAGCCGAAATTATCGCGTTGTTGTTACAAACATTAAATTCAACCGCCAGAACGAGCAGGATATGGAAGATGCCGCAATTATCCGTGCGGCTCAGACACGAAAAACAATTATGCTCGTTTTGATTGGCGTTGTTATTATTCTCGTTGCGTTCATCGTGTTCAGAATGATTAGCCGTGAGCTTGAGCGCCGTCGCCGACTCCGTGAAGAAGAACTTCTCCGCCGTCAGCAGGCAGAGCGTGAAAAGGCTCTTTGGGATGCAAAACAGGAAGGCATGGAAGTTACAATGTCTGTCGAGGAACGCAAACGTGCCGAACTTCAGGAAAATGCAATCGCTATGGCAAAAGAGCATCCTGAGGATGTCGCAATGCTCATCAGAACTTGGATGATGGAGGAGTAGAGTATGTCTGACGCAAAAGCTGCAGCCAAGCCTGGTAAGAAGGGCGGAGCAAAAGATTATAAAAACCTCACTGGTCGCCAGAAGGCAGCCATCTTCCTTGTTTCCCTCGGTTCGGATGTTTCTTCTGAAATCATGAAACATCTTCGTGAGGATGAGGTTGAGACTTTAACATTTGAAATCGCACGATTGGAGACAGTCGATTCTGACTTTAAGGATCAGGTTCTTGAAGAATTCCAGGAACTCATGGCGGCACAGAACTTTATCACTACTGGTGGTATCGACTATGCGCGCGAGTTGCTCGAAAAATCTCTGGGAAGCCAGAAGGCAATCGACATCATCAACCGTCTTACATCGAGCCTGCAGGTTCGTCCGTTCGACTTTATCCGCCGTACAGACCCGGCCCACTTGCTCAACTTTATCCAGCAGGAATATCCGCAGACAATCGCTTTGATTCTGGCTTATCTGGAACCGGGAAAGGCAGCCGTTATTTTGCAGAACCTGCCGCCTGAGATTCAGCCGGAAGTTTCAAAACGGCTTGCAACAATGGACCGAACTTCACCAGACGTTTTGCGTGAGGTTGAACGAGTTCTTGAAAAGAAACTTTCTACATTGTCCAGCGAAGACTACACTGCAGCGGGTGGTGTTGAGTCTATCGTTGAAATCCTCAACCTTGTTGATCGTTCTTCTGAAAAGGCAATCATCGAATCTCTGGAAGAAGAAGATCCGGATTTAGCAGAGGAAATCAAAAAGCGAATGTTCGTCTTCGAGGATATCGTTATGCTCGACGACCGCGCTATTCAGAAGGTACTTCGCGAGGTCGATACTCAGGAGCTTTCAAAGGCTCTCAAATCAGTCGATACCGAAGTTCAGGACAAAATTTTCCGAAACATGTCAAAACGAGCTGCTTCAATGCTCAAAGAAGATATGGAATTCATGGGACCTGTCCGCTTGAAGGACGTCGAGGAAGCTCAGCAGAAAATCGTTTCTACTATCCGACGACTCGAAGATGCGGGTGAAATCGTCATTGCTCGTAGCGGTGAGGATGAATTGGTCGTTTAATAAAGGGGTTCATTCATGGCAAGAAATTTATTTCAGCAGACATTATTTCAACCTGGTCAGTTAAAGCCGAAAGAAGGCGAATTCAAGCTCCAGCTTGTCCATGAATTTGCCAAGCCTGTAGAAGAAGTCGTTGAGGAAGTTGTTCCTGAATACACAGGTCCTACAGCCGATGATTTGCGGCGAGAGGCAGAGGCTTTTAAAGCTCAGTGGGAGCAGGAAAAGCAGCAGATGTTTGCTGACGCTCAGGCAAAAGCTGATGAAATTGTCAAAAAGGCAGAAGATGCCGCATTCGCTGAAGTCAAACGACAGACAAATCAGGCACAAATCGTAAAAAATGAGGCAGAGCAGAACGCAGCCGAAATAATAAAAAAGGCTCAGGAAGAAGCCAGCCGGATTATTGAAGACGCACGTTCTGAGCAGGAAGCACTCAAAAAAAGCGGATATACAGAAGGCTTGAACAAAGGCCGTGAAGAAGGTTTTGAAGACGGTCACGGCGAAGTTGAGAGATTGGTTGAACGCACTCACAAAATCCTCGAAGGCGTAATGAGCCGTCGCGAAGAGATTTTGAGTGAGACTGAGCAGCAGATTGTCGAACTCGTTATTTTGATGACCCGTAAAGTCGTTAAAATCATCTCAGAGAATCAAAAATCAGTCGTTATGGCGAATATTTTGCAGGCTCTCAAAAAGGTCAAAGGCCGTGGCGATGTTACAATCCGCGTAAATCTTGCTGATGTCAAGCTTACCAGCGAGCATACTCAGGACTTTATCAAGCAGGTGGAGAATGTCAAAGGCATCACTGTTCTTGAAGATTCCACTGTCGATAAGGGAGGTTGTATCGTTGAGACAGACTTCGGTGCAATCGATGCCCGAATCCAGAGCCAGCTGAGCGAACTCGAAACGGCAATTCTGGAAATCTCACCGGTAAAAACAATCGCAAAGAACGAGCCAATGCCTGTTTCCGAGGGCTAAAAAGATTCACTGGGTGGGGAAAATGGAGTCTTTTTTTAACAAATATCTTAATACAATCAAACATACAGAGACGATTCTCTATACAGGGCATGTCACTGCAGTAAAAGGGCTTGTTATTGAAAGTAACGGCCCTCGTTCTGTCATTGGTGAAATCTGCACAATTAAAATTCCTTCACGAAACAAAGAAGTTTTGGCCGAGGTTATGGGCTTTGAGGGCAACACCGTTAAACTTATGCCTTATGCCGACACAACTGGTATTGAAATCGGTTGTGAAATTGTGGCGAGTGGTCACATTCTTCAGGTTCCTGTCGGTAAAAATCTTCTTGGTCGTGTCGTTGATGCCACCGGCACTCCGATTGACGGAAAAGGCTCTCTTGACGTAACCGAATACTATCCTGTCTTGGCTTCTCCGCCGGATCCAATCAACCGTCTTCCGATTAACAAACGAATTTCGACTGGTGTGCGCTGTATCGATTCCCTTCTTACTTGCGGAAAAGGTCAGCGACTTGGAATTTTTGCGGGTTCTGGTGTCGGTAAATCTACTTTGCTTTCGATGATTGCGCGCAATACAAACGCTGACATCAACGTAATCGGCCTGATTGGTGAGCGTAACCGAGAGGTCAATGATTTTATCGAGCGCGATTTAGGGCCAGAGGGAATGAAGCGCAGCGTAATCGTTGTTGCGACCAGTGACACTCCTTCTATCTGTCGTCTCAGGGCGGCTTATGTCACAACCGCAATTGCAGAATATTTCCGGGATCAGGGTAAAGATGTCATGCTCATGATGGACAACATGACCCGATTTGCACATGCACAGCGAGAAATTGGTCTTTCAACGGGTGAGGCTCCTGCTCAGCGAGGCTATCCTCCAAGCGTATTTGACCTGATTCCAAAATTGCTTGAACGCACAGGCACTAACGATAAAGGCTCAATCACGGCTTTCTACAATGTTTTGGTAGACGGTGATGATATGGACGAGCCGATTACTGATAAAGTCCGCGGAACTTTGGACGGCCATATTGTTTTGAGCCGTGCGCTTGCACAGCAGAGACATTATCCGGCTATTGATGTCTTGAAGTCTATCAGCCGTCTTGCCCGCCGTGTTTCCGGGCGTGAAACTCTCAAAGCCGCTACAAAAATCAGCCGGCTTGTGGCGATTTACGAGGATAACCGTGATATGATTAGCGCGGGTGTCTATCAGAAGGGAGCGAACGCTGAGATTGACCTTTCAATTGACAAGCATGAGGCAATCGAGCAGTTCTTGTGTCAGGAAGAAGACGAGCATTGCGACATCGAGGATACATTGCAGAAGCTTTCTGCACTTGCAGAGATTGAAATCCCTGATGAAGAATATGTCGAGCAGCCTGCACTCGGCCGAAAAACCGTGGCACAGCTTGTTCATGAGCACAAGGAAGAAAATGTCACCGACGCAAACGCAAAGGCAAGCGGTGCTTTCGAGACGAACCTTCCCGATCAGATTTCGGCAATCAGTGATGTCGCGGACAAGCTCTAGCCTATGAAACGGTTTAATTTTTCTTTGCAGAAGGTTCTTGATTTCCGCGAGTTTGAGAAAAAACAGGCTGAGGCGGAACTTGGAAAAGCCGTAGCCGAAGAAACAAAAATCCAGAACACTCTTGATATGATTGCCGAGGCTCATGCTTCAAATGTACGGGCAGCGGATTCTACAAAAGATATCAGCGGAATGCTGGCCGCACAGAATTATTTTCGTCTTTTGAGTCAGCAGAAGGAAGAGGCTTTGATGAGTCTTGCACAGGCGAAAGTTCTTACCGAAGAAAAACGTGAGGCAATGCGTGAGGCGATGAAAAACTGCAAGGCTCTTGAAAATCTCCGTGACAAACGAAAAGATGCATGGCGAAAAGAAAATTACAAAGCCGAAGAAAATGAAATTGACGATATTGTGACTTCAAAGTGGAATTAGTCTTTTCTTGAAATTTTTCCCTTGTTTCAATTATAATGTTTTAAGGATTTATAGATGAAAGAACGCTCAGATCGCCTTAAAGCAATAAAAAAATTAATAAAAAATAACCGAATCGAAAGTCAGGATGAGCTTTTGCGTGAGCTTACAAAAGAAGGCTTCGATGTAACCCAGGCAACTCTTTCACGAGATCTTAAATTGCTCAAAGTCGGGAAGGTGAGTGACGGTCACGCGGGCTATGTTTACACTCTCCAGAGCGATGAGGACAGGGGAGAGAGCGAGCAGATTTTTGTGCAGGATTTTTTGCGTGGATATGTAAGCATTGACTGGAACGCAACTACTGTTGTAATCAAAACTTTCGGCGGCCATGCAGATGCGGTTGCGAATGCCTTGGACTGCCTTAACCTGGACGAAATTTTGGGAACTGTAGCCGGTGACAGCTGTGTTTTTGCGGCTTTGCGTGCGGGCGTGAGCGGAGAGGATTTTATGAAAACCCTCAAAAAGCATATTCCAGATTTGGAAGAAGATTTATAGAAATATTCTTAAAATTTTAAATTTTTTCTCGCTTTATCAAAAATTGTGAGTTATAATTTCATTTATGGGAAATATAACTTTAACTTTTACTGATGGTCGAAAAATTGATGTTCCAGCCCGAGTTCGTGGCAAAGACATTTTAGACAAGCTTCCTCCTCATGAAGGAACTATTATTGCTCTCAAAGTAAACTATAAGGTCGTTTCATTATGTCGTCCGCTTCGTGTTTCAAGCCGGATAGAGGGCGTATATCTTGGTTCAAAAGATGCTGCTTATGTATACAGGCGTTCTCTTTCGTTTGTTCTTGCGGCTGCGGCTTATAAGCTCTTCCCCAAAACAAGGCTTTTGATTGGTCACAGTTTGGGCTACACTTATTATTACACACTTGACCGCAAAAATCCGGTTACAAAAGATGAAGTTGCCTCTCTCAAAGCAGAAATGCTCAAAATCATCGAAAAAGATATTCCTATCAACACAAGGCATATTTCTTTTTCCGAGGCAATGGAGGCTTTTAATAATTTTGGTATGCCGGAGACTGCAAAACAGCTTCAATACAGGTGCCGTGACAGTGTCCTCGTAAATGCCTTTGATGATGACTCTGTTAAATTCTGCGATGTATATTTTGGTTCCCTTGTTGAATCAACTGGTATTCTCAAAGTTTTTGACCTTGAACCTTATGATGAGGGATTCCTTCTCAAATTTCCGGAGGCAAAAACGCCGGATGTTGTCGCACCATTCGAAGATTCTCCAAAGATTTTCGAAATTTTCAAGCGTTACAAAAAATGGGGCAAGCTAGTCAATGTCTCAACGACAGCTTCTCTCAACGAGATTGTCTCTCGCAAAAAAATCAATGACTTCATCGATATTTGTGAGACTTATCAGGCTCAGAACTATGCCAAAGTCGCACAGCAGATTGCTGACAGGGGCAATGTAAAAGTCGTATTGATTGCAGGTCCGTCTTCTTCCGGAAAAACTACTTCCGCATTCAAGATGGCACTTCATTTGCGCTCAATCGGCTACACGCCAAAGACAATCAGTCTTGACTGCTACTACGTTGGACGTGACCGCAATCCAAAGGACGAGAACGGCAACTATGACTACGAATGTCTTGAGGCGCTGGACATAGATCTTTTGAACCAGAACCTTCTTGATTTGTTCGCTGGCAAAGAAGTTGAGATTCCTTCATACAATTTTGACCTGGGACAAAGATATTATACAGGCAACAGTAAGATGACTTTGGGGGCAAGCGATATTCTCATTCTTGAAGGAATTCACGGCCTCAACGACAAGCTCACGCCTCTCATCAAGCCTGAATACAAATTCAAGATTTATCTTTCGGCTCTTACACAGCTCAATTTCGACGAACACAACCGAATCCCTACAAGTGACAACCGCCTTATCCGCCGAATCGTGCGCGATGCAAATTTCCGAGGAAAGTCTGCCGCCGCAACAATCGGTATGTGGGACAGCGTTCAGAAGGGTGAAAAACTTCATATCTTTCCTTACCAGAACTCAGCCGATGCGGTTCTCAACACTGCGTTGGATTATGAGATTCCGGTGCTCAAAATTTACGCTGAGCCAAAACTTCGTGCAGTGCGCCCGGATCAGCCTGAGTACACCGAGGCATGCCGTCTGATAAACTTCCTCTCGCACTTTAACGCGATTTCATCGGATTATGTTCCAAAACAGTCAATTATCCGAGAATTCATAGGCGGAAGTTCGTTCAAATACTAGCGGACAAAAAATTACCTCCTGTAATTTTTTCCTCGGCTTTTACCCATCCCCTGACAAGCACAAAAACGAATGTGCTTGCCGGGGGATTTTAGTTAGCCTGAATGTCGAGTTTTGTAAATTTTCAGATATTGCAAAAAAAACGACGCGAAGAAGTAAAACGGCTTGCGAAAACACTCGTTTTGTGCTGCCGCGTGAGCGGCTAACGTATATAGTTACAAGCACAAAACGCGTGTAGCATGCTAGCATGCGCTTTCGACAAGCCGTTTTCACGACTGGAAGTCATTTTTTTTGATATAGCAAATGAACTTCAAAACTCGAATTTAGGGCTAGTTAAGTTCTACGTAAGTCTTTCCGAAACCACCGTCTTCCGGGCGGGCATAATAGAAAGATTTTACTCCTGGATAATTTGAAAGATAATCCTGGACGGCCTGCTGTAAGATTCCGTTTCCTTTTCCGTGGATTACGCTGAAACTCTTGAAATTTGTCATTGCGCAAAGGTCAAGCTGTTTTTGGAGCGCGTGAACTGCTTCTTCTTCCCTCATTCCAAGAAGACGAAGCTCAAAGACCGGGCTTCCGTTTCCTGTGTCTGAGTTGAGCTCCACGCTGTAATCTGCGGACGTTAAATTTGCCGGTGCAATCAGTTCCATGTCCTTTTGCTTTATGTTCATTCGGATTGAGCCAAGCTGAACGAGCCAGACTCCCTTTTTTTCTTCATGCAAAAGCGTTCCCCTGCTTCGGGTTTTTCCGACAAGAACTTCCGCACCCTCACAGAATTCAAACTTTGGTTTAGGACTGTTTTTTGCCCGTGGCGCAAGATTGAATACTTCTTCATCAGTATAAGTTGCCTTTGCGTTTGCAAATGCTTCTTTGTTGCTGAGGCGTTTTTTTGTTTTTTTGTTTGAAGAAGCAGAATGACTTCCAGCAGAAGAAATTTTCATGCCGTTTTCTGCAATTTTGGTCTCATTTTCGATTCGCTCAGCAAGAAGTTTTTCTTCTTCTTCGAGACGGTCTTTTTCTTCTTCAAGCTCCATTTCCTGCAATTCGACGTCTTCTGTCAAATCGTTGATGAATTTGCGCATTTTGAGTGTTTTTTCGCGGGTAATTTCTCCTTCGCGAAGCTCACGCACAAGATTTTCAAGTGATTTTCGTGTTTCGCGCAAGAATCTTGATTCGGCACGGGATTCACGCTCTTTAAGCTCATTTTCCTTCTGGCGGAGTTTGAGGTCTTTTTGCTCCTGTTTGAGAAGCTTTTCTTTCTGGCGGTTTTCTAGGCATGCGAATTCCTTTTCGCGACGGTCAAGTTCTGCATGTTTTTGAGTGAGACCGCGAATCAAAGATGAGACGTCCGCCTGCTCACTTGTGATGTAAGATTTTGCCTTTGAGACGATTGAGCCTGGAAGACCTGAGCGTTTTGCAATATCAAGGGCATGGCTTTCACCGGGAACACCCATCACAAGATGATAGGTGGGGGCAAGCGAGTTTGAATCGAATTCAGCGCTGGCATTTACGCAATACTGGTTCGTGTAGCCGTAATTTTTGAGGCTTCCGTGATGAGTCGTAACGAGGACAAAAGCCTTTTTCTCAATCAAAGAATCAAGACATGCCATCGCAATTGCACCGCCTTCCTGTGGGTCAGTTCCGCCGCCAAATTCATCAAGAAGAACTAGAGAATTTGAATCAGCGTGCTTTACAGCTGCGGCAATATTTTTCATATGGGCAGAGAATGTCGAAAGTGAATTGTCGATTGACTGGTCGTCGCCGATGTCAGCAAAAATCGCGTTGAAAATCGGAAGCCGTGTGCCGTCGCTGGCCGGAATCGGGAAACCAGACTGATTGAGCATTGAAAGGAGCGCGAATGTTTTGAGCGTAACAGTCTTTCCGCCTGTGTTCGGGCCTGTGATAATAAGAATGTTTTTGTTCGGAAGCCACTTGATGTCAATCGGAACGGCTTTTTCACCCAAAAGCGGATGACGTGCTCCAATCAAAAGCGGAGGATTTTCCTCGTCTCCCTGTTCGCAAGTGAGCGCGTAATTGCATAGATGTTCAGCTCCCCAGCGGGCAGAAGCGTAAGTCGCATCAAAAAGAGTCATTGTTTTGAGGGCTGATTTGAGGTCATCGTAAAGCGGATGGAGAAGGGCTGTTGTCTCAGTGAAAACTTTGCGTGTTTCCTGAGCAAGCCGGGCTTCTTCCTGCAAAAGCTCGTTGTTTTTGCGAACGACTTCTTCCGGCTCGATAAAAAGTGTCTGCCCCGAAGAAGAAACCTCGTGGACGATGCCTGAAATTCGGTTCCTTTGATTGGCTTTTATGGCGAGAACCTGCCTGTCAGCGCGGAAGGCCGGGACATTGCTTTCGAGAACGTTGTTGAGAGTTGTGTCGCTCGTGTATTTTTTGAGTGCGGCTTTGATTTCGCCGTTGATTTGTGCGATTTTTGCCCGGATTTCGCGAAGGACTGGCAAATCCTTTAAATTGCCGTCCTTGTCGATGATTCGGGAAATTGTGGCCTGCGTTTGCTCAAGGGCTGAATACGGAAGAGTTTCCGCCGTGTCCAGAAGGTTTTTTAGTCCAAGCTCCGAAGAAGAAGTTTTGACCGAAGAATATAAGTCAAGCGCGGACGACGCGAACTGCCAGAGATAATAAAGCTGTTCCTGTTCAAGAGTCGTTCCCTGAGCCTGCAATAATTTTATGAACGAAGCTATTTCGCCCCAAGAATGCAGACGGACTGGATTCTTTGAAACTATGGCTTTCTGCCACTGTGAGGAAAGCGTTTTGAGAGAAGAAATTTCGTCAAGTTTTTCCTGAGTGAAAGGTTCTCGTCTTAAAACCGAGGCTTTTCCTTCCTCGCTCACACAATATCCAGCAATAGTATCGCGGATTCGGTAATAATCTAGTTGTTCTAAAGTTCGTTTGTGCATATATCGACATCCATGTCGTAACGAGAATTTTACTTCGTAAAATTCTCGCGAGTTACGACCTTTTTCCCGCATCCGTGCGGGAATCATTGTAAAAAACAAGAATGAATTTTGTGTTCTTAATCTTCCCAGCTTCCTGTTCTGATTTCTTCGCGGATTCTCTGCCAGCTTTCGAAACGCTCTTCGGTGATTACACCAGCTTCGACTGCTTCCAGAATTTTGCATCCAGGTTCACTCTCGTGCTTGCAGTTGGTGCCGAATTTGCATTTGCCAATCAGAGGCTCAAATTCTCGGAAATAAAGAGCCAGTTCATCTGCGGCAATATCGTTGAGCACAAAACGGCGTACTCCCGGCGTATCAATAATGGAAGCATAAGCATTTTGCACTCCACCCACGATTGACTCATTAAGATGAATGTGCATGAGAGTGCCTTTTGTGGTGGTGTGGGAGCCTTTGCCATATTTGCGGCTGAGGCTGCCTGTTTTGAGAACGCAGGAATTGTCCAGGACGTTTACGAGCGAAGATTTGCCCACGCCTGACTGACCGACAAGCGCGCTGAGTTTGCCTGTGATAAGTTCTGCAAGTTCCGTGAGACCTTCACCTGACTTTGCCGAAATGCGAAGGACTTTGTAGCCAAGCTCCTCCCAGATTGAAAGCCTGTTCTGAAAATCAGGTTCCTGTGCTTCGGGAAGGTCGTATTTGTTTACAAGAATAATTGGTGTGAGGTTCTGATACTCTGCCTGAACAAGCTCGCGGTCAATAAAACGAGGACGGAACTCTGGCTCGGCAGGGGTAGTGACCAAAATGATGTAGTCTAAATTTGCCGCCAAAAGCTGAGGCGCGCGCCCTTTTACATTCCAGCGGATAAAAGCATTGTTGCGAGGAACAAGTGAAAGAATCTGCCCCTTTTCATCCTGGACATCTTCAATTTCGATTTTTACTCTGTCGCCCGGTGCCAGCGGGTTGTAATAGCGGGTGTCGAGCTTGAGCCTTTTGCTTTTAAAAGAACAATTCCGTATTATGGAATTGCCATCGTCATCCTTATCGTCACATTCGATTTCA
>CACZYY010000035.1 GCA_902785455.1 uncultured Spirochaetaceae bacterium | reverse complement strand
TTCCCTGCAGTCGAAAAAGAAATGCGAAAAATCCTTGCAACGGGCGCAGAGTTCGTCCGCAAGGAAGTTTCAAAAGAAGAAGCCCTCAAGCTTTTCGCAAATGAGCCTTACAAACTTGAGCTTATCAAAGATTTGCCGGAAGGCGAGACAATCTCAACTTACGAGCAGGACGGATATTTGGATTTGTGCCGCGGTCCTCATGTCGCAACGACAAAAGAAATCAACGGACAGGCTTTCAAAATCGACAAAATCGCAGGTGCATACTGGCGCGGTGACTCAAACCGACCTATGCTCACACGAGTTTACGCGCTCTGCTTTGCAAAGCCGAACGATCTCAAAGATTATCTCACAATGCTCGCTGAGGCAGAAAAGCGCGACCACCGAAAGCTGGGAACCGAAATGGATTTGTTCCATGTAGACAGTGAGAACCCAGGTCAGGTTTACTGGCATCCGAACGGATGGACAATCTACACAACAATGCAGGATTACATGCGCAAAATGGTTCGCCGCGACGGCTATCAGGAAGTAAACACTCCTGCAATTATGCCACGCTCTCTTTGGGAGCGTTCTGGTCACTGGGATCACTACCAGCGCAACATGTTTATCACAGAGAGCGAAAAACGATTGTTTGCAATCAAACCAATGAACTGTCCGGGTGCCCTTGAGATTTTCAAGAGCCGACAGCGTTCATATAAAGACCTTCCTTTGCGTTTGGCTGAGTTCGGCCACGACGTTCGTAACGAAGCAAGCGGCACTCTGCACGGTGTAATGCGCGTTCGCGGATTCGTTCAGGACGACGCCCATATTCTTTGTACAGAAGAGCAGGTTGGTTCAGAAGTCGCAAAATTCTGTAAGCTTCTCAAAAATGTTTACCACGACTTTGGTTTTGACGAGCTTGTAGTAAAATTCTCTACAATGCCAGAAGATCACGTCGGGGATTTGGCAACTTGGGAACGGGCCGAAAAGGCTTTGGCTGATGCCTGCCACGAAGCCGGATTGAATTACGAGATTCAGCCGGGCGAAGGCGCATTCTACGGACCAAAACTTGAGTTCAAGCTTTACGATTGCCTTGGTCGAGAATGGCAGTGCGGTACAATTCAGGCCGACTTCCAGCTCCCATCTGCTGAGCGACTGGATGCGACATACATTGGTGCTGACAACCAGAAGCATCACCCGGTTATGCTCCACCGAGCAATCTTGGGTTCTTTCGAGCGATTCCTGGGTATCTTGATTGAGAACTTTGCCGGAGCCTTCCCAACATGGCTTGCATTCGAGCAGGCTGCAGTTGTCCCGGTCACAAACGATTTCGATGACTACGCAAAAGAAGTAAACGACGTTCTCCTTGCAGCAGACATCCGAAGCAACGCATATCTTTCAACAGACAACATGCGCTCAAAAATCAAGACAATCACAAAGGAGCATAAAACTCCGTACATCCTGATTGTCGGCGAGAACGAAAAGAAAGAGCGAACAGTCTCAGTCCGATTCCGCCAGTCAAGCGGCCTCGAACAGAAGACATTGAAGCTCGAAGAGTTTGTTGCCTACGTTCAGGACAAAGTTAACAATCACGTTGTTGGGATTTAAGGATACCCTACGAGCATAGCTCTCCGGGAGACTCGCTAAAAACAGTCCGCCGGACTGTTTTTGCGGCTTCGCCGCCGCTCCCTATGTAGGAATCTAAACTCTTTACATGATTGTTAAAAAACTGATATAATCTGTTCCATTGTGGCGGTTGTTTTCCAACCGTCACACATGCCGACTTAGCTCATCCGGTAGATACGACCGTAGCAAGCGTGCGGTCGTTCACTCGTAACGCGCAGGTAGTTGAGAACCACTGAAAGTCGGCAAAAAAAAACAATTTGCCGACTTAGCTCATCCGGTAGAGCAGCGCCCTCGTAACGCGCAGGTGGTTGGTTCAAGTCCGACAGTCGGCTTAAAGGTTCTGTAAAACGGCAGAACCTTTTTTATTTTTAAATGAATTTATGAAAAGCATCTCTTGAATCAACCACCGTAGCAATCATACAGTAGTTTCCTCGTAACGCGCAGGTAGGGAGCCGGTCGCCGCAAGGCGAACAAACTCGTGAGACGAGTTTGTAGGCGAGTCTCGACGAAATCTGTGATTTCGTCGCGGAGGTTGGTTCAAGTCCGACAGTCGGCTATAGAATCCTGTGAAAGCACAGGATTTTTTTATTTACAAGAAATTCATCCGAAATCAATTCCTTGAACCAACCTCCGAAGTGAGCGCGCCGCCAGGCGAAAAGGCGGCATGGAGGCCGCCGACAGCGAACGCAGGCGGGGCTGGCGGGAGCAACAGGAAGTTGCGACCAGAAGCCTTGGTTCAAGTCCGACAGTCGGCTATAGAATCCTGTGGAAGCACAGGATTTTTTTTATTTACAAGAAATCCATCTGAAAGCAGGTTCGACACTCGGCTAGGGATTGTAGCCTCTGCGGAGCAGTACCGCGAAGCGGTATGGAGCGTAAGCGTAAGGGCGAAAAGCCCGACCCGCTGAAAGCGGGGAGCCGCCAAAGTTTTTCATACGCCCGCTTTCCAGATTGGTAAAAATTCTTTTTTCTTTTATAATAAATCCTGATGCAAAATCAAACTTCCCTTCAAAAAATGCTCTCTGAGCCGGTTGGTTCGCTCATAATCAAGAACGCGGTTCCTACGATTATCACCATGATGATCACTGCGATTTACAACACCGCTGACACTTTTTTTGTCTCAAAGCTCGGAACTTCTGCTAGCGGGGCTGTTGGCGTTACTTTCACGCTCATGTTTTTGATGCAGGCCTGTGCTTTTACAATCGGAATGGGGAGCGGCTCAATCACAAGCCGTGCTCTGGGTGCGGAAGATTTTAAAAAGGCGAATACTTACTGTTCCACCGCGATTTTTACCGCATTCACTGTGGGCGTTCTTTTTACTATTTTTGGGAATCTTTTCCGTGAAAGCCTTGTGCGCCATCTTGGTTCCACGCCCACGATTCTTCCTTATGCGCTTGACTATGCACGGTACATTCTTTTTGGCGCGCCCTTTATCATCACTTCCTTTGCGATGAACAATCTCATGCGCTTTCAGGGACGGGCTGCTTTTTCGATGATTGGAATGATTTCCGGCGGAATCCTGAACATGCTGCTTGACCCGCTTTTTATTTTTGTATTCGGGCTGGGCATTTCAGGGGCAGCGATTGCCACTTTAATCAGCCAGATTGTGAGTTTTTCGATTCTGCTTTCAATGTTTGTCCGAAAAAAGTCCCTTGCTGAGCTTTCGCACAGACACATTTCCCGCTCACTCAAAACTTATTCTGACATCATCACGACAGGTCTTCCTTCCTTCTTTCGTCAGGGAATGGGCGCGCTTTCTGGCATTTTTTTGAACAGACAGGCGGCTTTTTGGGGAGCGGTCACGCTTTCGCTTGCGGCTACTTCGGCACTTGCGGCGGATGCGGGAGTAGCGGGCATGGCAATCTGTAACCGCGTGGACAAATTGTTACTTGCGATTGCAATCGGATTGGGACAGGGATTTCAGCCTGTGTGCGGAATGAATTACGGAGCCAAAAAGTTCGACCGGGTTCGCCAGTCCTATTCCTTCCTCGTAAAAGTGAGCGCGAGCGTGATGACTGTTTCCGCTGTCCTTGTCTTTGTTTTTGCACCGGAGATTGTGCGGTTCTTCCGTGATGACGATGCTGTGGTTGCCGTGGGAGCTTTGGCTTTGCGTGCCCAGGCCTGTGTCCTTCCTTTCCATTCGCTGATTTTCGGCACGAACATGCTCCTTCAGGTGGCCGGTGAGAAAAAGAGCGCGACTTTCCTTTCTTCAATGCGACAGGGACTTTTCTTTATTCCGTGTATTTTTTTGCTTCCTCATCTGGTCAGACTTTTTGGTGCAGAAGAAATTCTCGGCGTACAGCTCACGCAGGCTGTCTGTGACATGCTCGCCGCAATCTGTTCTGTGCCATTTACGGTGAGTTTTTTTAGAAAGCTGAAAAACAAAGGGTAAAATATGGGCGCCACCTGCTGCCCTTCGACTTCGCTCAGGGAAGCAGGTCGGCTGTTCCGCAGTTCCCTAACGGTCAGCCGTTTCCCTCGCTCACTTTCGTTCGCTCAGTCCAGTGGCCCGCTTCGCGGCTGCTCCATAGCCTGGCGCATGGATTAAAAACTTTTGATGTATAGCTTCAATAGAGCAACCTCGGTAAAATGCTTAAATTTCTATTTGTAAATTCTGTGTTGTCGCTTTTAGACGAAGTATTTATTAGGATATTGTATTCCTGATTTCATGAGAAATAAGAGGTTTTAGTTTGTTGAACAGCTTGTTCGAAAGTTCATTGATGTATTCTTCTTTTGAAAAAGTCTTTATATTTTCGGGTGAAGCCCGGTCATCAAATAATTGAACCGGTTTTATCTGTAAAACCTTGCAAAGTTGCTCAATTACATCGAATGATGGCATCATCTTTCCTTGCTCAACACTATTGATGTAGTTGTAGCTTTTATCAATAGCAAGAGTGAGTTCGTTCTGCGTTAATCCTTTTTGCTTACGATAAAATTTCAAATTGTTTATGAAAATTTGTTTCAAGTCCATTCTTTTACTATGAATGTTTATTAATTAACAATAACAAAGTTTGAGTATTTATTTAATCAAAAATATTACTTGAAAAATATTAAAAATATTTTATAATACAGTTTATAAATCTGTTTTTATTCTAAAATCCAATTCAAACAGATTTATAAATAAAAATTCAGGAGATACTTATGGGAAGAAAGAAGGAAGCCGTTGGAACAAGCGGTGGTTTGATTGCAGGGGTTATTGCTGGTGCGAAAGTTGGTGCGGGAGTAGGAATTGCTGCAGGTCCATTAGGGGCTATAGCAGGAACTATTCCTGGTGCGATTGCTGGCGGATTGATTGGTGCACTTGCAGGAAATAAAGTTGGTTCTGAGATTGACCGTCATGAGGAAAAAAAGTAAAAAGTTTTAGAAGTCAATAAAAATGATTCAATCTTTATTATTCGACTTGTTTTAGCTTTTGTAGTTGCAAGTGGTGAAAGTAAACATTGAAGTTTTTAAAATTCGTTGATACTATACTTTGTATAGGGGATTAAAGATAATTGTGGCGGCTTAACTCCGATTTCTTTTGAATGAAGGAGGACGTCTGGGACAAGATACGAAAAAGCAATGTTAGTCATTGCAATCATCGCTATTGTTATAGACCTGCTCACCTTCCTGATAAAATAGGATTTAAGAGCATGAAAAAGCCCGCCTCTTTGAAGTGCACCCCAATTATTGGACACTTTAACTAGGCTGATTTTAAGGACTGATTCCTAAATTGTAAAGGGGTCAGTCCTTTTAATTTAACCTTAATTCTCTTTTCGTTGTACCAAGACAAGTATTCAATCAATTCTTTGATGTTTTTCAGAAAAGACTGTGATTCTGGTGGCCATCTGCATCCGGGTGAAAACGCATGCAGGCTCATGGCTCAGACTGTTCCAGATTCATTGATTTAGGCACATTTAAAATTTTCAGATTCTGTGTTAAAATCATTTTATGCAGAATTCTTTTGAGTCAGTAAAATGCGATTGTTTAAGCCATAAGTACGAGCAGGCAGTTAGTCGGGAAATTCCCATTTACTCGCGGGGAAACGGAATCCGAAGCGACTTTGAGCGGGATTACACAAGGCTCCTCCATTGTCAGGCTTACAGCCGCCTCAAACATAAGACCCAGGTTTTTTTTGCGCCGCACAACGACCATGTTTGCACCCGAATGGAGCATGTACTTCATGTGGCGTCGGTGGCTTCCACGATTGCAAAATATCTTGGGCTAAATCAGGATTTGACTCAGGCAATCGCAATCGGGCATGACATCGGGCACGCACCTTTCGGCCACTCAGGCGAGGACATTCTGAACGAGCTTCTTGGCAAAAAAGAAGGCGCGAATGCTCCTAAAAAATTCTGGCACGAACGAAATTCGCTTTTCTTTGCGGATTTTATCGAGACTCTTGATGACCCCAACGGTGTCAAAAGGCCGCTCAACCTCACTTATGCCGTGCGCGACGGACTTATCTGCCATTGCGGTGAAATTGACCAGCAGGGAGTAAAACCGCGCGAAGAGGCAATCAATCTTTACGACATCAAGCGGCCGGGCCTTGTTCAACCATTCACCTGGGAAGGATGCGTCGTAAAAATCAGCGATAAGATTGCTTTTTTGGGGCGGGATATCCAGGATGCCAGGGCTTATCATCTCCTCGACATGGGAAGCTACCGCCAGCTGCGTGAAATTGTCACCGAAACTCTGGGAATGACGAAGAACGGCAAGACTCTTTCGCACCGGAGCGGCAGGGCGGTGAACCCAAGTGTCCTTATAAACGACATGATTGTTGACCTGTGCGAAAATTCCAATCCGAGCGAAGGGCTTTTCTTCTCGCAGAGCTATTTCCGCTTCATCACCGAGCTTAAAAAATTCAGTTACGCCAACATTTACAATCACTGGCGGCTCGTGGAATTCCAAAAGTACGCCCGCAATGTCCTCGAAACGATTTTCAACACCCTCATGCGCGCCCAGATTTACGTTCAGAAGGGCAATGTGGAGCTTCAGCTTAGCCCATACCCGCGGCTAGGCGACGAATACACAAAATGGCTCCTTCACTACACCAACTACGCTGAAAAGACAAACCAGAAAAAGCCGTCGAACGCAGAAACATCCGCAGTTTTCGACATCTTCGACAACGAAAGCTACAAAAAGTGCGTGATTGAGTTCATTTCCGGCATGACGGACATGTTCGCAATCGAGTGCTTTACGGAGATAATCAGTTTTTAAAACGGAACAGCAATCCCAATCTGCACAAAATAATCGGATTCTGTGGCTGCAAGCTCTGTGCATTTTTCTAAGGATAAACTCGTCTTCGCAGAAATAAACTCATTCATTCTGCTAATATCAACATATGCTGTTCCTCCAGATTCTGACTTTTCTGCCAAAGATTTAAAATTGCTGGAAGCGTATTTCTTCCCGTTGAACTCGAATAATTCATTCTTATCTGGATAAAAATTCAATCCCAGCGTGTCGTAATAATCATCTTCGGCTTGAACATAACATAAGGCTTCTTCAAAAGTGCAATTTGTATGCGATGATAAAAAAGCCGCTTCTTCTTTAAAGTTCAAAGTGAAATTCATTTTTTTCTCCGAATCAGCAAAATTTCAGGCGGACGATTTTTGAGACTATATTTAGTCCTTCCCTTTTGTCGCTGCCTGTTGCGCTGATTGAAACTGAATGTCTTCCTGTTTCGTTTGAAATAAACAGTACTACATGATTTTTCTTCCGCCCGATTAAAATTCCAAGTTTTTGTAAGCCCGATTCAATCTGCGGTGTAATCCTCTTATAGTCGGTGAAAATCCGTTTGAGTTCATTTCGAAAATCTTTCTTTGACATAGTTGTCTCCTTGTGATTTCTAGTGTTTTTTTTGCGAAAAAATGACAATTTCTCGCAATGATAAATTCTCTCCGTTTCTTGTGGAATGTTATTTTCCTTTGTGATTAGGATTCATCTGTTTGCCACGGTTGCCTTGGTTCTGGCTGTACTGACGGTTTGTTCCGCTGGTTCCTTTGTTTGCGTTCTGCATATTCGCAGCGTTGTTTGCTGGTGTGATTTTTTTCTGAGCCATATTCAGCGAAATCTATTAAAAAATACGCCTATCTGTTGAAATTTTATATCTGATTTTTCTGACATTTTTTCGCCGAATAAAAAATTTGCAGAATAAAGACTACTTTGCTATGATTCTCTTCGAGAATCAGTTTTGGAGTATTATATGAGCGAAGAATTAAATGATGAACTAAAAATTTATGAAAACCCGACTTTGCCCGAAGTGGCGGAGTTTATCTTCATTCTGCTTGGAAGCTGGTGGGAAGATAACGGTTTTGAAACAAAAACACGGAATGATTACACAAAAAAAGAGCCAAAAAATGAATTTGGGAAATACAATATTTACGATGGAAAGTCTGAAATAAGCAAAGGTCTTTTCAAATTCATGAACAAAGTTTTCGGTGATTACAACTCTTATTCAGAAGAGACTATAGCTATGCTGATGTTTCCTTTTGCACTGGAGCAGAAAATTTCTAATTCACTTATGGACAATGTCTTTTGTCATCCAAAAAAGGAGGATATCCAAGTTCTGGTGAACTTTTACATCGCAATGCATTTTGTAACAATGGATACTGATGCAAAACGAGATGAAGCCGAAAAAATTTTAAAAGAACTCATAGCTGAGACTTACACAAAAATTCTTTCTGAGGAAATGAAGATATTCGATACTGTTGCAGTCACGGAGAAATCAAAGTGGTCGAAAATAGAGGAACTGTTAGAGAATATCTGGACTTCTCCGGAATCCGAGGCAAAAAAGAAGGAAACTTCTGTAAAAATCGTGCGTCATTATATTTTTCTTGGCACAAAAACCGCTTTGCAGAATGTTTTTGGGATTTCGGAAACTGAAACAGAATATCTTTTCAAGGACACAGCCGAAAATATTCGAACTCTTTGTTACAATTTTGTATTGGATGCAAGCAATGAATCTCTTGAGTCAAATATCCCAAGCGGTACTATGCTAAATAATCCTGAAATACTTTTCCGCTGTATGCTTCTAAAATCCCGTAAATTTGGATGGCAATACAGAGTTGCTTATGGAGATGCGAATTTTGTGAGATTTATGAATGGTGATAAAACTGCCCTTTCTGAAGATGATATAAAATATCTTCTCGCATACAAAGATATTCCTGAGAAAGCAGAGAGAAGAGTAAAACTTGTAAATGATTCACAACATTACTTCCTAAACTCGTACATACGCATTTCAAAATCAAAAACGAAAGAATTTTTACAAGCATTTGACTCATTGGGAAACGATGTGATTGCAAGATTCTTTAGAAGCTGGTACAAGGCACGGAGTACAATTTTTTCCCTTGCGTTTGATGACAGTGAAGACGACAAAAAGAAAATTAAAGATGCAGTCGAACTTTTCCGCGACACATTCAATCAATACAAATATTTTGCGGGGCCAAATCTCCGTGAATTCTTGTCTGATGCTATTGCAGTCGATGTTTATTTCAATAGAAAACCTGTCAAAGATATTATAGAGAATACTCAAGATGATACAGACGAAGCATCCATTCTAAAGCCTGGAAAAACATATTGGGAATTTGGATATGCTGTCGGTATTTTTGAAGAAGACTCTAAAAAAACATATTTAATATCATACAACGCCGAAAAGAATTTTTGGAATAACTTTCCAGCAATGAAATTTACATATCAAGAAAAAGCTCTTAATCGATATGAAGAAGAAGTGTTCGAAGATGAAGTTGTGCTTTCAAAACTTGTTGCAGACTTTAATGATGAAAAGAAAATTGACAATCTGCTTTCAAAGGAAAATAAACGCACTCGTCAAAAACTGAGACGTAGAATGTATTCGAATCTTTCTATTGCAATTATGAAAGCAAAAACTGATGATGATTTTACTCGAATAGATAACTTTATCCGATTATCAGATGAAAAAAGTCTATTCGCAAACGATGAAAGCGGAGCAACACCGCTTATTCGTGCACTCAATGAATACAAGAATTGTGTTTACGGCTTTAATACGGAATACAGGCAAAATCGAGATGAAATTTTGTCGAAATTTTTGGAATCCAGAAACTGTGCTCGGCAAATCTCAAATAAATGTCCGAACTCAGGCTTTTACTCAGAAGAAACCATGAAGATATCTGCCGATATTTTTGAAGAGGCATATAATTTGTTTATTGAGCATTACTTCCAGCTAAAACATTCAGAAAATGATTTTAATGCCGAATATAAACTTTTGCAAAAGCGAGCATCTTTGCTGAAAAAACACGTTATCATTCCGCTCGTCAAAAAAGCCAAGAATCACATTACAGACGAAGCAATACACCTTGAGGTACGTCATTGTGTGAGTGCTTTGCAGCTTGCAATCGACAGTTATGACAATGAACTTGTGCATCTTATAGTCGACTGCCTATCTTCTGAAAAAAGCAATCTTGCAAACCTGTATATCAGCGAAGAATTCGTTACACCTTTGCAATATGCAATTCGCAAATATGATTATTTTATGCAGATGGCAGAATGTTTTAGCAAAAGAAAAACTATAGAACCTTTTGAGCGACGTGAAATCCCGAGCAGAAAAAATGTAAATTCCGGTGTTTTACCTGAAGACAAAGAATTTAATAATAATTCTGCTTATAGGAAAATCATATCATCACTTCCAGATTTGGAAGTTGGATGTGGTGTAATGGGGACTAAAAGAGAGGGGAATATTATTTACAAACAGCAAAAAGAATTGTTTGAAATCATCAATTTTCTTACGTCTAAAACAAATCCGATTTCTGTAGATACTATGTATTATCTTGCTGACCAAATAGATAAAAACAATCCGATTGATAAAAGTAGCTTTAATGATGTTATTGATATTGCGAGAATCTTGCTTGATACAGATATGGTTGAAGTTGAATCTGTCAATACGGAATGGAACAGGGCACTTTTTAATCAACCTCACCTCACTTTGCTTGCCCGCTGTATTGAAAATTCTAACTTGGCTATGCTGAAACTTATTCTATCGCACCCTAATACTTTAAAGAGAATAAAACCAACAATAAATCGTATTGTTTCTGCTCCAGGGAAAGATTCAAAAGGAAATCCAACTGTTGTGACATCAACAGATTTAGATTTTTTCTTCTCTCAGATGTGTTCTATTTTGCCTCCAAAAGTCAATAAACAGAACTTGTCACCTGAAAATAAAGCTTACAGCGATTGGTGGAACTCAACTTGTCACGATATTATGCTTCTGTTCTGGAAAGCAGGCGCGAGATTCGATATAAAAGACAATCAAGGAAGGGCAATGTTTGAGCATATAGAAAAATGGCGGAGAAATGGCTACATTGCAGACTCTGCTATACCAAAAGAAATCTTCAAATAACTCAAAATTGACAGATAAAACAAAAAAAACTCGCCCCAAAAGGAGCGAGCCTTGAATATCTAGCTGATTATAAAACTTCTCACAGAGGGACAGAGACCACAGAGAGCTTTCAGAATTACGAAAGTCTTTCCCTTTCATTATTCTCTGTGAGGAATTTACTAGTAATCCATTCCCATTCCAGGGTTTGGTGCGGCAGCTGGTGCCGGTGGCTCTGGGATGTCTGTGATAGCACATTCTGTTGTGAGGAGCATTCCTGCAACAGAAGCTGCGTTCTGGAGTGCGCTTCGTGTTACCTTGGCTGGGTCGATGATACCGTCTTCCATCATGTCTACCCATTTGCCTGTGCGGGCATTGTAACCAGTGCCTTTCTTTTCGTTCTTTGCTTTTTCTGCAACAACTGCACCGTCAATACCTGCGTTCTCAGCAATCTGGCGGATTGGCTCTTCAAGAGCACGGCGTACGATACGGAAGCCGACCTTCTCTTCTTCAGTCAAATCTTTTGCAGCGTCGTCTGTGAGAGCTTTTGCAGCCTCAATCAAAGCGATTCCACCACCGCAAACGATACCTTCTTCGAGAGCAGCGCGAGTTGCGGCAAGAGTATCCTCAACGCGGAATTTCTTTTCCTTCATCTCAGTCTCTGTGATAGCACCGATGTTGATTACGGCTACACCACCAGAGAGTTTAGCAAGGCGCTCCTTGAGCTTTTCTTTGTCGTACTCAGAAGTTGACTTCTCAACCTGAGCTTTGATTTCAGCGACACGGGCAGCGATTGCGTCTTTTGCACCAGCACCGTCAACCAAAGTTGTGTTGTCTTTGTCAATCTTGACGCTCTTAACCTGACCGAGCTGAGCAAGCTCTGTTGTCTCAAGCTTGAGGCCCAATTCCTCAGAAATTACTGTGCCGCCAGTCAAAATAGCGATATCCTGAAGCATTTCCTTTCGGCGGTCACCAAATCCTGGAGCCTTAACAGCAACGCACTTGAGTGTACCGCGGATTGAGTTGAGAACGAGAGTAGCCAAAGCCTCGCCGTCCATGTCCTCGCAGATGATTACGAGTGGTTTTCCTGTCTGAGCAACTTTCTCCAAAACCGGGAGAAGGTCTTTCATTGTAGAGATTTTTTTGTCGTGAATCAAAATGTAAGCGTCGTTGTAGTTTACTTCCATGCGCTCACGGTCTGTTACGAAGTAAGATGAGATATATCCACGGTCGAACTGCATACCTTCAACAGTCTTAACAGTTGTGTCCATGTTCTTTGACTCTTCAACAGTGATTACGCCGTCTTTGCCAACCTTTTCGATAGCGTCAGCAAGGATTTTACCAATCTCTGGGTCGTTGTTAGCAGAAATTGTAGCTACATGAGTGATGTCATCGCTGCCTTTAACTGCACGGCTGTTCTTTTTGATAGCCTCAACTGCAACTGCAGTAGCCTTGTCGATACCGCGTTTGATTTCAATTGGAGTCATTCCGGCAGAAACACTCTTCAAGCCCTCACGGACGATAGCATAAGCCAAAACTGTAGCTGTTGTTGTTCCGTCACCAGCGACATCGTTTGTCTTTGAAGCAACTTCACGAACAAGCTGTGCGCCCATGTTCTCATAAGGATCTTTGAGCTCAACTTCTTTTGCGACAGAAACACCGTCTTTTGTGATTGTTGGTGCGCCGAATTTTTTGTCGAGCATAACCAGTCGGCCACAAGGTCCGAGAGTTACTTTTACAGCGCGGGCAATCTGCTCAACGCCACTAAGCATCTTTTTGCGAGCTTCTTCATTGAAAATCAACTGTTTAGCCATTTTGTTTTTATCTCCTTATCGGCAGAGATTCCTGAAAAATCCGAGCCGTCATTTAAATTCTTATGCAATAAAAATAATAAAAAAAAGGAGAATCGACAAGAAAAATTTTTTATAAATTTGGGGGCTCCGGCTAAAGCCGTCGGGCTATCCGCAGTTCCGTGCTAACCGCACTCCATTCCTTCGCTACGCTTCGGAACAGCCCTCACGGGCTGCTGCTACTATCCCTAGCCCTGGGCTAAGCGATATAAAGCTCCCCGTTTTTGAACTTCTTGTTAGGTGTTATTACATCTTCATCAGAGCTGAATAATTTACATTATGCTCTCTTGCATATGTAAGAAAATCCTTTTCCTCTTTTGTTACTCGAATCTGAAATTTCAATGGAGAGCCAAATTTCTGTTTTCTTCCAGCATTTTCCCTTGCACCACCATGGCCGAATTTCTTTTCATAAGAGGCAAGACCTGATTTTTTCATGTACTCTTTTTCAGAGATAATCTTTTCATCAGGAGAAACTTCTGATTCTAATTTCTTGAAAACATAACCTTCCGAATCTTTTATAAAAACATAATTCATATCAGACCTCCTTGCTGCTATATGCAACATCCAAACTTGATAATATATCTTTTTTTCTTAATTGGTCTTTAGAAAGATTCGAACCGTCTGTTGCTTCTGGAATATAGGGATTAATAGTTGTCTTTATATATTTAAGTTCTCGTTTTTTAACAATTTTAATTTTGCTTTGTGGTTTCGTGAAATTTTCTGTATCCTGAGTTAATTTATCAATATCTTGTTTCTTAAAAAAATATGAATTACTTAGCTTTTCTACATTATTTGCGCGTGCCCATTTCCGTAAGAAATCTTCAGAATACAAGCAATTTGTAGCTAAATAAAGATTTAGGACAAAAATACCACCATGCTTGTTAAGATTGTGATTTATTTGTGTTTTTATTGATTGTTTATCCATTTTATTTCCTAATACAATACAAAGCTCCCCGCTTGTTCATCCGCCTAACAATGAGTTAAACCGCAACGCGGCTTGACCGCGTTGTCGGCTTTGAATTTCTTGTTAGGCGAAATACCTCTTACATAATTTTATTAAAGTCGATATCATAACCGACTTTTTTCATTTCTTTTGCTATAGCTATCTGCCAAGCCTTGCCAGAATCCATTTCTGTATAAACAATTCCAGAAATATCATTTGGTGTTTCAACATTATCTTTTTTTAATGCATGAACCTTCTCACGACCTAACTTTCCGATTAAATATCCATGCTCGAATACAACATTCTGTCTTGCACGAGGTTTAAAGTCATTTGTGTCTTTTTCCGAACCAACATCACAGGGAGTATATAAAACTATTCCGAAGTCAACATCTGAGTATTCTTCAATTTTCTCTATAATAGTTTTACCCTCATTTGCCTGTTCGCTTAATATGATAGCTTCAAACCCCAGTTTTTCTATGAATCTGGCAACTTCTATCTTAGCCAATTCATCATGTCCGTGTACGATAAATACTTTTGAAAAATCATTGATAGTATTTTTTTTAAGGCTCTTTTTTTGCGGAATAACGTTTTTCTTCGCTTCTTCAAAAACAGATTTCGTTATATCAGTTGTATATTTGTCATATGAAACAATAGCTTCCGGACTTACATACATAATAATATTTCTTGGCATATGATCATTTTCATATTTCGCTAATTCTTTTGTTGTTTTTTCTGTAGTTTTCACCAATAGACGATTAATTTTTGCCTTTGAAATAAAATATCCATTAAACCAAAATTCTTCACCATTTAAAAATGGTTTTATTATAGAATCGATTAGTTCCGCTCTATCTGTTCTATCAAGCTCATAATAACAAATAGGATTCTTGTGCTTATCTTTTTCATTTATCTCGATTTGAATTTGATAGAAAACTTGTTTTTCTGCATTGGATTCCATGTTTTTCTCCTTTTTTTTCAATTCAAAAGTTGTGCAAGCTTGACTTGCACAATTTTTATACCTTATTCCAAAACTTGAAAGGCTTGACCTTTCAAGTTTTACTCGGCAGTCTTTTCAGCCGTTTTCTTGCCACGCTTTGAGATTGCCTCATTTGCCCTGTTGATTTCAGCTTCAACGCTCTTCGCAAAATCCATGCAGTTTGCGTTTCCTGCAATAACCATTGCGTTAAGGTAGGGAACGAGCTTGTCGTTTACAAGTGAAACAATCGGTTTGTTGTAACTAGAAGCAGAAGCGCCCTTGTTTGAACTTGCCTTTACATACTCATCGTTTGCCCTCGTGAAATCGTTCTGTGCTGAGCGGATAGAATCAATTGCTTCTGCGACACCTTCCAAGCCTTTGATGTTTTCTGCAAGTGAATCTGCGGAAAAGTCCTGCAAAAGACTTTCAACCATTGAAGATTCGCTCGTATAGTTTGCGGTCGTGATTCCGGCTTTTGCATACTTGTCGTAGATTGCTTTGAGTGGGGCAGAAAGTTCTTTTTTACTTGCAATCGGGAAAACGGCATAGGCAGCAAGAACCGTTCCCAGTGTTTTTATAGCTTCATCTCGTGCACTGTCAGCAGAATCGAGCGTTGAGAGAGTCTTGTCTTGTAAAATAGCTGTCGTGATTTGAGCTGAAAGCGATTCGAGTTCCTCAAGGGCTGATTTCAGGAATGAATCAGACTGAGCCTTTTCGTCTGCCTTAAAATTGCGGATGATTGAGTCCGAAAGTCCGTCAACCTCAGCATTGCGGATTGCAGTTTTCAACTTGTTCATAAACTTATCCTCCTTTTTTATGAATCTGCTTTAAAAATACTGAATTTTCCTGCAATCGACAAATTTTTCCTTAAAATAAGGATTGCTCCAAGATTTTTGAGTTTTCCTTATTTTAAGAATTTTAGATTTACGAAATTTCGGACTGCCTTATTTTAAGGAATGGAGAGTTTGAATTTTTCCGAGGTTCCTTTTTCTGAGGAAGTGCAAGTGAGTGAAAAAACATAGTTCCTTATAATGAGGATATGCAATTTAAAAGAAAAACAGGCTTCCTTATTTTGAGGAAGCCTGTTCTAGAAGTAGCTTCTGAACCTTATTTTTAAGATGGTAAAAATAATTGACAAACTCCACAACTTGGTGTATTTTTAGACTAAAGTTAGTCTAAAAATAGGTGATTTTTTATGGATAATTCGATGGTATTTTTGGAAACTTATGTGCTACAGCAGGACATGAGAATAAGATTGCCAAAAGCAATTTTATCAAATGTCGGGGCTGAAAAGGGAAAGACAATGTTTGACATCTATTTTAGTGCTGACGACAACGCTATTGTTCTGAAAGTCCACAAAAATGTGGCAGGAGAAAACAAATGAGCAAGCAGTTAACGGCAGTCTCCCTTTTTACAGGTGCGGGTGGTATGGATGTCGGCTTTGAAAACGCCGGCGTTCAAGTTTTGGTTGCAAATGAACTTATGAAAGAGGCTTCCGAAACTTACAGGGAAAACCACCCGAACACAAAACTGATAAACGCTGATATAAATGAAGTGATTGATACATTTTCTCAGTACAATGGTGCTGACCTTGTTTTTGGTGGCCCCCCTTGTCAGGGATTTTCTGTTGCAGGAAAAATGAATCCTGATGATAAACGAAGTAAACTCATATTCTCTTATCTGGATGTCGTTGAAAAGGTTCATCCAAAAATCTTTGTAATGGAGAATGTAAAGGCATTGGCAACTTTGGAAAAATGGGCTGATGTCCGCCAAAAATATTTTGCTCGTGCAAATGAAATCGGCTATGAATGTTTTCCTTTTGTTCTTAATGCCACCGAGTACGGTGTTTCACAAAAAAGGGAAAGGGTATTTTTCATAGGAATCCCGAAAGAAAAATTTATCGAAAATCCATTTTTTGAGCAGGAAATGCTTTCACACATTTTGAATCAGAAAGTAAAAGCTCCGACCGTTAAAAATTTGTTAAAAAATCTTGGAAGAGCTGGAACTTCTGAAAATCCTGCAACATGTACGGCAAAGATAACTTTTGCGACACATCCTGTGATGCGGAAATCACCTTATGCTGGCATGTATTTTAATGGACAGGGCAGACCAATCGATTTAGACGGCTATGCAAATACGCTTCCTGCCTCAATGGGCGGAAATAAAACTCCGTTTATTGACGAAGATTATCTTTACGGAAATGCTCCTTCTGATTGGGTTGTCGCATATCACAAAGGGCTTATGGACGGAACTATTACACCGACCTTTAAGGAAGCCCCAAGTCGATTGCGACGGATTACAATAAAAGAAGCTGCTCGAATACAGTCATTTCCTGATGATTACAAATTCTACGGAAGCAAGGGAATGATTTATACACAAATCGGCAATGCCGTACCTTGCAAACTTGCAGGTGCTGTCGCAAAAGCCGTCTGCGAGTATATGGCTTGTTAAGAATGTATTTGTTTCCAACACTCCTTTACGGTTTGAGAGGTGTTTATATCAGAAATGTAATTGTTCAGTTCTGTATAAAACATCTCTCGTCCATCAGCAGGGGTGTGTTGTAAAGTAAACGAAAGCCATTCAAAAATATTCCAATAGCGATAATTTATTCCATTGTATAAATAACTTCCCATTGTTCCTTTCAAACTGTCTGTTTGCTGCATATCTGGATGGCAGTCTTCTGGACGACAAATAACAATAATTTCGTTGAGATTTGTACCATGCTCTGAATTGTAAGACATAATACAGTTATACGAATCCAGCACTCGACTTTCATTGAACGGTTTTACCGTAATTTCGTAAACATTAAGTATTGTTCCGTCAGATGTTTCCTCATTCAAATCGCCAGGCTTTTTGCTTGTTGTACTTGTAGTTGAAGCACTGTCATTGCTTCCTGTAACAACAATATTTGTTTGCATCGATTTGTGGAAGCTTTCTAATAAATATCCGCAAATTCTTTGTGGCGTATTGCCACCATCTGTAGCCATAATTATCAGTCTTGCACAAGCATGATAAAGAAAATATGGGTCTGATGTCGGATTTATTTCTACATCAAGCTGTTTTAACTCTTTCTTCTCTGTAAGCAAATGTCGCATTATAGAAACGCCTACAGGCTCTATTGAAGTTTCATCCGATTCCATCAACTGGATTAGTTCTACAGCGGCTCTGCAAGTCGGTTGGTCTGACTTACTTCTTTTTGAAATCCATTCTTCATCAAGGTTGTGCTGACCTTTGGCGACATTCAGTGGTCCAGACTGTCTATGAGGTAGGTTTTTCTCTATGAGAACTGTTTTCATTGGTTGTTCATAGATAGCTCTTGGATTACAAGCATAAAAATCTACAGAAGCCTTAAAATCTGGAAAATCAATTTTATCAAGCATTGCAACCGCTATTGTAAGAACAACTTCTCTAAATCCCCAAACATTGGTACTAAAAAGCTGTTCGATTTTGTCTGAAAATTCTTCATCGTCAGAGGGGTCTGTAGTAGCCGCCTTTTGATAAAGTCGATTCATTATTTCTATAACACGATTATTTCTTTCTTCAACAGAGTTTGCCATTTTTTCATATCCTTTCTTTAGTTTATCGGTAAGAAACATAGAAACTATAAAAAAAGCGGCTCAGTGAGCCGTTCGCCTAACAAGTTCTTATGCGGCAGAAATTACATCTTTCGTATTATATTCATATCCATTTTCATACATGAAGTCTGGAGAGCAATCAATTTTTCCATCATCCCAGGTTACGATTCCGTATTCTAGTTTTGGATTTTCATAAATTTCTGGATTCTTTAGGATTTCAAACACTTCACCTTTCAAAATCGTGGTGTCGAACAATTTCACTGCACCATCTGAAAATTTTAACAAATAAACTCCGCCGTACAAATGCTTTACATCAAGAACAGTCAATAACTTTTCGGGATTATCTGAATACACAATACCATTTTCTTCATGCATAATACTCTCCTATGAATCAATTTTATCAAACTTCTTCTTCAAAAAATACCTTGATCGCCTTAATCATGCTTCCGACATCTTCCGTTCCTGCGCTTTCGTAGGGTGAGTGCATTGCCCATTGCGCAAGACCTATGTCCACGCATGGTACAGAAACATGATTCTGACTGATGTTTCCGAGCGTGCTTCCGCCAGCGATATTTGAGTTGTTTGTGAAAACCTGATACTTTACGCCTGCTTTTTTACAAATCATTTTGAAGAAAGCTGATGTTACTGCATCCGAAGTGTATTTTTGCGCCGCATTGTACTTGATTACAATTCCGCCGTTCAAAACCGGGCGGTTGATTGGGTCTGCTTTTTCGGCGTAATTCGGATGAACGGCATGTGCATTGTCCGCACTGAGCATAAAACTTTTTGAGAGCGCGATCTTGTAATCTTCGCTTTTCCAGCCCAGCTTTTCCGAAAGCCGTTCCAATGTGTCCGAAAGGAATGTCGAATCTGCTCCCTGTCGGGTCGAGCTTCCAACTTCCTCATTGTCAAAAAGACAATAAACTGGAATTGCTGCCGGCTTTTCTGCCTCCAGAAAGGCCTGTAAACTTGCCCATGCACATTCCAAATCATCGAGTCGTGGGGCAGAGATAAATTCTTCTTCGGCGCCCCATTTTGTCGGCTCGCTTCTGGCATACAAAAACAAGTCGTGGCTCAGAATGTCTTCTTTTGGAACGCCAGCCTGCTCAGATATAATAGAAAGAAGTGAAGCTTTTTCGGAAAGTGAAAGCACAGGCTCAATCTCTTTCTGCACATCTATTTTGTGACCTTCGTTCGCATCGCGGTTCATGTGAATCGCAAGGTTCGGAATCACGAGCAAATCACGGTCAACACAAACCAGTTTTTCTTTGATTTTGCCGCCATCATTAAAGGCAATCCGCCCCGCCACAGAAAGGGGCCTGTCAAACCATGGTTGAATCAACATTCCGCCATATTTTTCGACATTGAGCTTTACGCATCCCGCTTCCTTCCGCTCAGGATTTTCCTTAATCTTGAACGAAGGTGAATCGCTGTGGGAGGCGCAGAGCATGAAAGCCTTTTCGTAAGATTCCGGCACGCAAAATGAAATCAGGGCAGAGCCGTTCCGTGTCACAAAATACTTTCCGCCCGGAGCAATTTGCCACGGCTCGGATTCGGAAAGTTCCGTAAAGCCGCTTTTGCCTAAAATATCGCGTATATTCGCCACCGCATGAAAACTTGTGGGGCTGTTTTTTATAAAATCGAATAACCCGTTTAATGTGTCGTCTGTGTTTTTCATTCTTTCAGTGTAACATTTCCTTGAATTCCTGTATACTTTCCCCCATGCAAACTGAATTTTCTTTTGACGAAATGAAAACACGTCCTTCTGGTGAAAAAATCATCGTATACACTGACGGAGGCTGCTGGGGAAATCCGGGCGTTGGCGGCTGGGCCTGCGTGGTCATCGCAGAGGGCGAGGCTCGTGAACTAAGTGGCGGCGAAAAACTCACCACGAATAACCGTATGGAACTCACCGCCGCAATCTCGGCTCTCACGGCAATCTATAACACCGAACGGCTCCGTAACAATCCAATCCAAGTGAACATCGACAGCCAGTATGTCAAAAATGGAATCACAAGCTGGATTCACAACTGGAAAAAGAACGGCTGGAAAACAGCGGCAAAAAAGCCCGTGCTCAATCAGGAACTCTGGCAGAAGCTTGACGCGCTCAACGCCTCGCTCAACGTGGAATGGAACTGGGTAAAAGGTCACGCGGGCGTGGAATACAACGAACGATGCGACCAGCTCTGTCAGCAGGAAATGAGTAAGTTAAAAGATTAGTCGGATACTACAAAAACATGTTCCCAGCGGGAACCGCCCCTTCGAATCCAAGGTTGTGCGTATAAGGTATCTGTCTCGCTTACGCTCGCACGCACAAATTGGATTCAGGGGCGAACCCCGCTTCCACATGTTTTTGTATTTTTCGGGCTGAGTTTTAGCTTTCTCATTTCAGCTTCTGCATAGGCGGGAAAATGGTCGCAACCCCGCTTACGCTTGTTTTTGCATTTTTCGGACTTGGTCATCAACCTGGCATTTCAGCTTCAGCATAGAGAGGGGGATGGGCGAACCCCGCTTCCACATGTTTTTGTATTTTTCGGGCTGGGTTTTGACTTTCTCATTTCAGCTTCGGCATAAAAACTTCAAAAAAACTACGTCTATCTGCGTTCATCTGTGTCTAAGAATTCACAGTATTATATCCGACAATAAATGTATGAAATTGTCGAAAATCACATTCACTATAATCTCGCTCTGCATTGTGCTTACGGCTTGCGGAACAAAAAAAGCTCCTGTTGAAGAGCCGATGCAGATGCAGCAAAAATCCAGCGACCACAAATGGTTTTGCTTTGCCAACGATTCGGTTTCGGAGGTGGAGCTTCCTCAACGGGCGGCAATACAGTCACTCAAACCGTGGACGGAGAGCGTGCGAATTTGCGATGCCAACGTCACTGCGGACGGCAAGGCAATCATGCTTGTGAATCATTTGGGCGCGCTCTATTTTGACGACACTGAAAATCCGACTTTGATTCAGGATTACCAGCTTTTTTCTGACTCAACGGCGGGAAATCTTGTCTTTGAGGGCAGAGTTCCATATTTCACACTTGTAAAGAATTCTTTCTTCAACAAAACGGCTAACAAAAAGCAGAATCAAAATCAGAGCCACATCATCCGGCTTTCCCTTGACCAGAAAATGTTCTTCCCGGT
Organism: uncultured Spirochaetaceae bacterium; assembly: GCA_902785455.1. Lineage (GTDB taxonomy): Bacteria > Spirochaetota > Spirochaetia > Treponematales > Treponemataceae > Treponema_D. Next base: position 18,604 of record CACZYY010000035.1, on the reverse strand, counting down.
CGTCACTTACGGCGAGCTTAACATTGAACAGACAGGCGAAGTCACAAGCACGTTCTTCGATGGTTCGGACTGGTTCAGCTCGGTCAAATCTACAAAAAATAATAAAGTTTCCTTCCATTATATCAAGTGGAAATCTCTCGTGGACTTGGCAAGCGTCCAGCCATTTTCAAGCAGCCAGTCTTCCGGGAGCATCTCTGTTTCAGAAATCAGCGAATCAAGTTACCGCAATCTTGTGACGCCGGAAGATTTTTCAAAAGCACCTGCTCGTCTCAAAGAACTTCTAAAATCAATTCCGAAAGATTTCAATTTCGTGCTCACTTGTCGCGACTACGGCGGCTCATCTCCAAGATATTTCCTGAGCGGCAAGGACGACGGCACAATCGCCAACGCAATCATCAAGGACAACTGGATTTGCGCAGTTTTTGGTGACGGAACGACATATTTTTCAGGCTCCATCGACGGACATCCGCTCATAAACAATGGCAAAAACGTAGCGTTTCGTCTGCCCAAACTTCCACGCCGGTATTCGTACCAGGCATTTGCAATCAGCGGAAAATATCTGATAGTCTCTTGGGAAGAAAGCGACTTTTACAAAACCGGCCGTTCAGGATTCCTTTCCGTCGATATGGAAAAATTATTCTATTCAAAGTAGAATATAAGGGCGTTCCCGTTCTTCGAACGGTCGGGCTTTTTTGGGTTCCGCTGACGCTTCATTGCTTCACTTCGTTCCGCAACTTACGCCCCTTCAATCCCTAACGCGAATTTGCTTATGAAAAGATTTTTTTCATTTATTGCAATTTTCTTGCTTTCTCTTACATTCGTTTCCGCGCTGGACAAAGATTTATTCTTTACGGCTGGTCCCAAGCTCATGCTCAACACCGATGATTCCACAAAGTCAGCTCCCAGCCCGATTATGTATTCTCTAGGTGTTGGCGGTGATTTTCTTTTTGAGAATAATATCCTTCTTCAAGCCCACGGCTCATTTTTTACGAATTACTATCTTTGGGATGGAACAACTGCCCAGCCTGCCGAAGTTGAGAACCGCACGGCAACGACTCTTTCTGCAATGATTGATTTGACAGGCGGTTATACATTCCGACTTGCTGACTCGCAAAAACATCTTCTTTCTGTTACTGGCGGCCTGGGATTTTTTGCCCGCTATGCGATTCTTTCGAATGGTGTTGATGAAGATTCTCCCAATCGCGATACAGGCACAAAAGCAGGCGATGATGTTTCGAGCATCAACAGTACGTTCTTCAGTGATTTGAACTTTCTTTACCCGGAATTGTCTTTTTCGTATTCTTATGTACTTTCTGAGCTTTGGAAAATTGGCGGTGAAGCGCGCACATATATCCCGCTCGGCTCTCTTATGAACGAAAACGGCGCGGACGGCATGATTTTCTCACTCGCATTAAAAATCTCATACAAATAAAAAACGGTGGCCTTGAAAACCACCGTTTTGAACGCAAGAATTAATTATTTCTTTTGATCTGAGCGTGATTCAACGATTCGCTGCATATCGGCAATGTTGTTTACGATGATGTAAGTATCGAAAATTTCAATTTTGCGTGATACGACAAATCTCTTGAGCTCGTCTTTTGCTGTCTGTGCTGGCAATCCAGACCAGTGAACGATATCCGACTCTGTTACCATGAATTTGCGGCGTCGGTCTGCTGTGGATGTTACTGGGTTCATTTCGTTGAACATACAGAAAACATCGGCCAGACGTGCCTGCGGATCTGAAATTACGAGAATTCTCAGACGACGTTTCTGATCATAAATTCGTTTACAGAAAATTTTGAGAAGAATGAGGGCTAGCTGTGGATTGCCTGTAATGAGCATCTCAAAGTTTGCTTTGTTGAACTCAAGGCACTCAACATGACCGCGTGCGACACAAGTTGCTGAACGAGGCGTGTTGTCGAGAATTGCCATTTCACCAAAGAATTCACCTGGTTTGAGAATGTCGAGATTTTTGTTAGATTCATTGATACATTTTGTGAGCTGAACGTTACCGCTCTGAATGAGATAGAACGTTTCGCCTCGCTCGAACTCACAAATGATGACCTGACCGTTCTCGTAAGTTTTTTGGAAACGCTTGAAAGCCGGAAGCTCGAACATTTTGATTGATGAGCCGCCACCTGCTACGGCCGCTGTTTCTTCGGCAGCGTTTGCGCTGGAAATGCCTTTCTTTACATAAGCATTTGATTTAAGAAGCATTTCTTTGAGCTCTTTATTGTTAGCTTCGGTTGGATATAACCTGAGGTAGATTTTGCAAACATCTTCGCAGCTCTGCCATTTTTCATCATCATAGAAAGCCTTGGCGACACCAAAAAGCCCGTCCATCTGATTGAAACTTTCGTTGTTGTTCATGACGGACTCAGTTTTTTTATGAATTTGGCGCAACTGATTTGAGAAAACCCGGAGCATCTTCATGATGAGCTGCTTGTTGTTGCTGAACATCATTTCAAATTCTTGTGATGTCATTGAAATGCAGACTGCTTCATCAAGTGTCATTACGGTTTCTTCGCGCGGAAAGTGACCGATTGCAGATTTTACACCGAAAAACTCACCCTGTTTGATTTGCTCACTCGTCTGGAGTTTTGTTTCAACATCGGTTGTGGTAATGACAACATGCCCTTTCTGGAGAATGAAAACTCGGTCGTCAGTATCTCCTTCAAAGTAAATAATTGAACCTTTTGTATAGGACATCGCTTTTGGCATAATCTTTTTAAACTCCTGTTAAATAGTATAACACAAACCTTAAAATTATGCTATTATTTTTTTTATGATAGACTTACATTCTCACTCTTCTGCATCAGACGGGCTTTTTTCGCCGGCAGAATCAGCAGAATATGCGATTCAAAAAAATCTGAAGGTCTGGGCGTTGACGGACCACGACACTACGGACGGACTGAGTGAGGCCGCCAAAGTATGTGCTCAGAGTGAAAGCGGAATCATTTTTTTACCAGGAATCGAAATCAATGTCCGCTGGCCCACAGGTGAATTTCATCTGCTTGGGCTTGGCTTGCGCAAAAATTCTCAGGAATTAAAAGATATTGTCGCAGATTTAACGGAAAGCCGTCATGTTCGAAATCAGGAAATCGTTGACAGAATGAGAAAGGATGGAATTGACGTCACGCTTGAGCAAATCGAACAGAAATTCGGTGAAAGTCAGATAGGGCGGCCTCATTTTGCCGCTTTTTTGATGCAGATTGGCAAGGTCAAGCATCGTCAGGAAGCGTTCGACCGTTTCTTAGGCAAAGGCCGTCCGTATTACGTGGGACATGAGGGAGCGGATCTGGATGTTGCAGTAGAGGCGATTCGTTCGGCCGGGGGAATTCCTGTTCTGGCGCACCCGCTTTCACTTTATGTTTCCTGGGGCAAAATGGACGAAACGATTGAAAAAATCCGGAATCATGGCGTTGAAGGGCTGGAAGCATGGCATCCCGCTGCCCGAATCAACGAGGGCTTTAAATTAGAAGAACTTGCCCATAAACTCGGAATGTTTGTTACGGCTGGCAGTGATTTTCATGGGAAAGGCGTTCGTGCAGACAGGCATTTGGGCAAAACAAGCGGCGACCGTAAGATTGAGGACCGGTTCTGGTTTGAGGAACTTGCCCCGCACCTTGGAGATTTTGATTTTCGCGAAACGGAATGGTGCAGATAATCAGCAATTGAGGGGGAAAGCCGACCCCTTAGGGAGTGGCCTGTAACGCAGGCAAAAACAGTCCGGTGGACTGTTTTTAGCGAGTCTCGGCGAAGGCTGAGCCTGAGCCGGCTCCAACCGCCTGCGGCGTTTTCCGCTACCCCTTCTCCTGGTGCTGTGCCCCAAGCCCCCTATCTTTCGTAGCTGGAATTTAAATTCATTTGCGTGCGGTATTTCGCTACCGTGCGGCGGGCTACTTTGATTCCCTTTTCGGCCAGGATGTCTGAAATTTTTTGGTCGGAGAGGGCTTTTTTGTCGTTTTTGTGTTCTTCAAGGATTGCGGCTATTTCGTATTTTACGCTTTCTTTTGAGAGCGGTGCGGAGTTTTCAGCTGGTGATGCATTTTCTTCTGTTGTGACGATTGATTTTGAGGATGCTGTGTTTACCGCAGCTTCTGCTTTGATGGCCGGTTTTGACTTTGTGCCGCCAACCGCGTTGGTGAAAAAATAGCCGATTGGGAAAATTCCCCATTCACAGGCGAGATATTTGGAACTTGCCATGCGAGAGATTGTTGTTTCATGCACGCCGAGCTTTTCTGCAATGTCTTTTTGGCGCAAGGGGGCAAGGTAACGTGCTCCTTTCCTGAAAAATTGAATTTGAGCCGATACGATTTCTTGTGTGGCTTTGAGAATCGTGCTTTCGCGGTACAGAACGCTTTCGATAAAAACTTTTGCTTCGTTCACGCTGTTGCGGGCAAATTTCAGTTCGGCCTTTTTTCTCTCAGATTTGTCGCTTGTGTCACCGTCTTTTATTTCTGAGGATTTTATGAGGGCCGTATAATCTTTTGAGATTTCAAGTTTTGGCAAAAATTCCCGTGCAAAACTGACGATAAATTCATTTTCGGCTTCGTCGTCAGTATTTTTTGTGACGATAACATCCGGGGAAATATAATTTGCCTGGCTCGCTCCAAAATTCCTGGCGGGGTAAGGGTCTAGAGTACGGATAAAATTGAGTGCGAGTTCAATTTCTTCTATATTAATATCATTTTTTGTGAGCGAAAATTGTGTTTTCGGATTGAATTTGAGCTTTTCCTGCTCGGAAAGATAGTCTTCGATTTTTTTTTGAATTTTTTGAGGTTGTGGTGGATTTAAGAATTCAAAATGTTCCTGTGACTCCAGAAGAAAAAGGCTTAAATCGCTTGCCATGCCGGAAATCTTTGCCTGAACAAAAAGGCTTTCGCGATAATTGTTGGTGCAAGTGCCGATTGGGTCAAGGTTTTGCACAATGTTGAGACAGCGTGACAAAAATTCTTCGGTGTGAAGGGGATTTTCGGAATTCAAAAATGAAATCGGAGCAAGAATGTGGAAGCCCTTTTCGTCAAGATTATAAATCAGTTTGAGACAGAGTGATTTTTCTTCATCTGAAAGCTTCATTGAGTTGAGCTGATGTTCCAGATGGTCGGCCAGAGGCTCCCGTTCATCGGCATTGCTTTCAAGTGCTGCCTGAAAATTGTCGCTTGCGGCGGCCCCCGAAGCAGAAGCCGAGCCGTAATGAGTGTTGTCCGAAAATCTCGATGAAGCCGAAACTTCGGTGCGGGAAGATTTTACGCCTGTCTCCAGGGAATCTGATTTTATTTCAAGGGCAGGATTTTTGGCCACATAAGAATAAATTTCGTTCCGTAAATCAGCCCCGCTCATGGCAAGCAGATTGAGCGACATTATCTGAGTCTGACTCATTTTCTGGACTTGTGCCTGAGACATTGTTTGAGAAACACGCTGCTGAAAACTCATCTGCGGAAAATCTGGCATATAATAATTATATAGACGAAAACAGAAAAATGAAAGTTGGAAATTCAGGGCAAACGCATTATAAGCGATTTTATATTGAAAATGGCGAGAGGGAGTGAAACGGCTTACGGAAACACTCGTTTTGTGTTGCCGCGGGAGTGGCAACCGTATATAGTTACAAGCACAAAACGCGTGTAGCATGCGAGCATGCGGTTCCGATAAGCCGTTTTCACGACCGGAAGCCATTTTTGACAGCAAGTATTTTAAATGCGTTTGTCCTGTGCTTTTAGATTGACCGCTTTTGTATTTTTCTTCTATAATCAAAGTATGGTAACGATAATTTTTGGAATCGCCTGCATTGCGCTCACTATTTTTGCCTGTCTTCCCATGGGGCTCAACTGGAGCGCGAATGTTATTTTTGTTTTGAAAGGTGCGGCTCCATTGCTTGCTGCATTCGTTGGTATTATCGCAATTTTGATTGGAATTGCCGATATCCGCGACCGAAACGAAGCCAAGCGAGAAGAAATGGAAGCCTGCACAAATGAAAAATGAGCAATTAGTAATGAAAATAAAAAAAAATTGCTAACTGCTACCTGCTAATAAATTTCATAAAAGAAAGTAAAATTCCATTTGGAATTCTATTGATTAAAAAGACATAAAATTCTATTATATTAGTCCCCGTATATTCATTGTAAGTGACCGCTCATCGCTTACAAAGTGTCAATCTGAAGATGCAATCAGTGCGATACAAAAGAATCTATATTGAAGGTTAAAAGAATGAAAACCATTTTCGTTAAAGACTATGAACAGAAACGTGACTGGTACATCATCGATGCGGAAGGAAAGCCGCTCGGTCGCGTTGCAGCAAAAGTTGCTTCAATCCTTCGTGGAAAGAACAAACCAACTTACACACCAAACCAGGAAATGGGTGACTATGTTGTTGTCATCAATGCAGAGAAAGTTGCAGTTTCTGGTAACAAACGCACTGATATGCTTTACCGACACTACACAGGTTTCGTTGGTGGTTTGAGAAGCTACACATTCGAGAAATTGATTGAACGCCACCCAACAGATCCTTTGGCTCGCACAATCGCTGGTATGCTCCCGAACGGCAAACTTGGTCGCCGTCTCATGGGCAATGTTAAAATTTATGCTGGTTCAGAGCATCCACATGCTTCACAGAACCCAAAAGTAATCGAACTTTAATAGGAGTCTATCATGGCAGTAAAAAATATTGCAATCGGTACAGGAAGAAGAAAAACATCTGTTGCCCGCGTATTTGTTCGTGAAGGCTCAGGTAAAATTGTTGTAAATGGCAAGGACGTTGCTGAATACTTCCCAACAGAGGCTCAGGTTCGTTCTGTTCATCAGCCACTTCTCGTTACAAACTACGAGAACAAATATGACATCTTGATCAACGTTCAGGGTGGCGGTCTCAAAGGTCAGGCTGCAGCTTGCTTGCACGGTCTTTCTCGTGCTTTGCTTCAGATTGATCCAGATGCTCGCGCATCTCTCAAAGCAAACGGCTACCTCACACGAGACAGCCGAATGGTAGAACGAAAGAAGTACGGTCAGCGTGGTGCTCGCCGACGCTTCCAGTTCTCAAAACGATAATTTTCAATTTGTCGTACACACGCCTGCTCAAAAGCGGGCGTTTTTTTGTTTATGGAAGAATTTGAACCGAACGTAAAACTTGCGATTGAGGTGGCTGCAAAATCTCTGGCTCGTTGCGAGCAATGCCGTGCTTCTCTGGAACGAAAATTAGTTCAAAAAGAATTTGACGAAGAAACTATAAAACAGGCGCTAGATTTTCTTGAGTCCAAGAAATATCTTGACGATGAGCGATATGCGGCTTCATGGATTCGAAGCCATTGTTCATTTAAGCCACGTGGCAGCATTCGCTTGGTCCGTGATTTATGTGCTCGCGGTGTTTCACGAAAGATTGCTGATGAGGCTGTTAAGGCCTATTTTGAGAATGTCGATGAATATGAATTGTGTGATTCGGCATTAAAAAAGTTGCTTACCAAGAATAAAAATGTTAAAAAATTGCTAAAATCGCTTGCAGATAGTGGTTTTTCGTATAAAATTATACAGAGAGTATTAAAAAACAATAGAGTAGGTTTTGAATGTGACTCAGACTGATAATAAAACGATTCTGTATTCTGCACTTGAAGTTGCCAAACTTTGTGGTGTTGTCAACCAGACTGCAATAAATTGGATAAAAAATAATCATCTCAAAGCTTTTAATACTCCTGGTGGTCAATTTCGGGTTTATCCGGCAGATTTAATGGAATTCATGCGCTCTAGGAATATTCAGGTTCCTGTTGAAGTCCGTATTGCTTGCGGCGAAAAGGTTTCTGTTCCTGACAGTATTCTGATTGTTGATGATGACCGCGGATTAAATTCAGTTGTTGCAAAATATATTAAATCAAAATTTTCAGATCTTTCTGTTTATCAGGCTTTTGACGGCTTTGAGGCTGGCTCCCTGATGACTGAAAAGCAGCCGGGCATTTTGATTCTTGACCTCGATCTTCCTGGCATTGATGGCTTTGATTTGTGCCGCAGAATTAATGAGAGCGAGCGATTTGGAAAACCTTCGATAATTGTGATAACTGCTCTCGAAAATGATGAAATCGAAGCAAAAGTTAAAAATCTTGGTGTAAAAAGTTTTATGAAAAAGCCTTTGGATTTGGCTAAAATCGTTGATACAATAAAAAAAGTAATTGAAAATGAAAAAGACTAAATTTCTTTTTATAATATTCTCTGTGTTTTTGCTGTCATCTCTTCTTGCTCAGGAAAAATCACTCACGGCTAAGTCGGTGATTGAAAGTGCTGGCAAAAAATCTTCTGTCGCAGATTCAATTTCTTATATCAAAAAAAATGTTGCTTCGGTCAGTGCCGGGGCAGAAAGGCGTGCCGTTTATGCTTTTCTGGCGGCAGTTTTGGAGCAGCAGGGGCAGTATTCCGAGGCTCAAAAGAATTATGCACAGGCGGCTTCAATTCAGGGGAGTGCGCAGGCTGTTCTTGAAGGTGTGCCCAACAAAAATTCAGAGGAGCTTGTTGTCGATGCGGTTCGATGCGCGTTATGTGCTGGTGATTATGCCTCAGCCGACAGTTACCTCAATTCTGCAGTTCGTAACACAAAAAGTCAGGATATTTCGGCTCATGTAAAATTATACGAGCAATGGAGCGCGCTTTGTAAGGCAAAAAAAGAATCTGACACAAAAGAAAGCATTGCGATGCTCAAAACATATTCAACGCTTGATTCAATGAAAATCGTGCGGCCTTCTGTTCTGCTTACTCTCTGGCATTTGACCGGCGAGGCTCAGTTTGCCGAAAACCTCAAAAAAAATTATCCAAAAAGCATGGAAGCTGCAATCGTAAAGGGCGAAATCCAGACTTTGCCTACTCCGTTCTGGTACTTTGTTCCGCGAAACGGTGTGGATTTGCCGGAAATTTCAAATGGCGGTGATGCTGCGCCTGTTGTAGTGGCAGAGCCAGAAAAATCTGAAAATACTGAAAAATCAAAAAAGAGCGAAAAATCCGAAAAGACAGAGAAAATTGTTCGGCAGCAGCTCGGGCTTTTCCGGGACGAATCAAATGCAAAGGCTCTTGCTGAAAGAGTCAGCGCAAAAGGGTTCAAGGCTGAAATCGCAACGGAAGTTCGTCCAAGCGGTACAAAATATTTCCTGGTCGTTGTAAATGAAAATGCAAAAGGCACGATTGGCGAAGAATTGCGTACGGCCGGTTTTGACTGTTACCCGCTCTTTGAGTAGCTGATTGATTTTTATTCTTCGCAAGTGCTTTTAAGACTCTCTAAAGATTCTTTGAAGTTTTACCGACATTCTATAATAGGAAAATTTCTTGAAATTGCATGAAAATGCATTAAAATTAGGGTATTCGGATTTAAGAAAATTTGATGAATCTGTCTTCCTTTGTTTGGGGTGTCTGAGCAAGTGCGAAAATTATTTTGTGCTTTTTTTATAACATTTTCTTTTTCTCTTTTTGCTCAGGAAGCAGGCCTGCATAATCCAGAAGACACGTCGGGGCTTGTGAGTTCTGCTGAGCCGGAAGTTTCCGACAGTTCAGAAAATACCGAAGCTTCCAAAAAAGATTTGACACAAAACTACCTTGCAAAATCAGCCACTCCTGTTAATGCGGTTGGTTGGACTCAGGACGGAAAATATTTTGCAACCAGCTGGAACAATTCAGTCATCTTGTGGAATGCCGGCTCAAACACAATCGCTGCCGTTTATTCCAATTCTGTGAGTGAAACTTCAAATCCACTTGCAAATGTTATTTCATTGCAGTTTACCAGTGACGGGCGGTATATGCTCAGTGTTAGGGACGACAACACCGTCTTGATTCACAGCATCGGCACCAATTCAGACTCAACTTTAATCAGCGGAACAGGAAAATCGGTTCCGGATGCAGTCTATGCGGGTGATTACAGAATTTTGCTCCCTCTTGATGGCCAGAATTTGTATGAAAGTTTCAGACTTGCCGAGTCTGGCCAGCATGTTATAGAAGAAAAACTCGATGTCGCGGACGGAATCTGGGCTTTGAGCGCAAGTCCAACCGGAAAACGGCTTTTGATGTCGAGTGAATCCGGTAAAGTCAGGTTCATCGATACAACGTCATGGGAAGAACTCGCCAGTTTTGACCGTTACATGCTCACTCGGATTAAACCTCGGCTTGCTTCTGATGGAATCCATTTTCTTGCGGCTCAGGATAAAAACACGCTGGTTGTTGCTTCGGCTCTTGATGAATCGGATTTTTTGACCGTGGAAGATCTTGCAGGTTTTTCATATTGTGCAGAATTTTCCAGCGACTCTTCTAAAATCGTGGCGGGAATAAATTCTGGTTGTGTAAAGATTTATGATATTGCGAGCGGTCTGGAAGAAAACAGTTTTCAGCTCATGTACGGTGACAGCGCAAAGAGTCTTGCCTTTAGTCCTGATGGCGAATATGTAATCATCGGTACGGAGCAGGGCTATATTTATCGCTGGGTTTTGAGTGGAGAAGAATTCGTTCCTGAAGATGAAAGAGATGCTTCGGGATTGCAAAATGCGCTTCTTCTGAGTTTGGGATACAGCAGGCTCAATTCAAATTATTATCTTGGAAGCGGAATCCTTGGCGTGGGCTACCGAAATTACTTCCGCTCACCGTTCTTCTGGGGAATCGAAGGAACTTTGGGCGCAGGACTTCCAGGCAGCGAGTTCCCATACAGTTATTATGAAGACGGAGAATCTTTGAGTTCGCCTTTTGTTTATTCAGCGAGTTTGGGCGGGCTGATTGGACTAGTCTATTACAATGAACAATACGATTTCCATGTTTTCAGTGAGGCCGGGCTGGGGGCCAACATGAGAATGATGTACAACAATTCTTTTGAATACGCTCACACCAGCAAACCTTATTTTGGTGTTTACGGCGAACTTCTTGTAGGTATGCAGTGGAAATGGGCAAGATTGTGGGGCGGAGTACAGTATGACACAAACCTTCACTGGCTCACAAAAATGCACGTGGGAGTTGCAATGCCAACCAGCACATTCAGGAAGAAAAAGCCGAAGAAGTTGGATAATACTGATTAAAAGTTTCTATCTGTTTTTTTATAATGTCAATACAGTGTAATAATAATTGGAAAACTCTAAAAATCTTCAATATGTGCATTTTGTACATTTATATTGAAGAAATTGATGTTTTCCTTAAATATAAATGCATTTATCGTTGAAATTTTCTGAAAATGCGTTATCTTATTTATATAGTCATTGCGTTTTAACTGGGTGGGACGGGGTTAGAATGGCAACGCTGCAGCAATAATAATTTAAAAGCAAATTTTGCTTAATTATTTCTGTCTGTTCATGCCTATTCTAGACTATTGGGGAAATTAACCATCAGTTGAGCGATTTTTTCTAATAATCATTCAAAAAAGTCAAAAATCTGGTGGAAAGTTTTATTAAGGGGATCAAGAGGCATCGTCGGTAAGAGTCCTTATCGTCATGCCATGTAAAAATATGAAAAAGCCTTCCGCTTTTGTTCTCATTCTCAGCTTTCTCTTGCTCGTGTTGTTGTCAGCCTGCAACAACTCAGTGGATGATATGCTGGATGATTACAATGGGGGATTTAAGAAGGGGTATGTCACAGTAGGTGACAATGATGAGAGCGAGTATACACTTGAACCAGATGATTCTGGGTATGACCAGAATCGTCTGTTGTTTGAGGAATATACGGTTTACGACATTGGCACTTTGAATCTAGCAGCTCCTCAAAGTTGCACGAATTTCAACTGGTTTATCACTGATCCTGATGGAGATGATTCGCTCGAGCAGCTGACCGTCACATATTATGACGGAACGACTTCAGCGGTTAAGTCAACTCGGGAATATGTTGTGTATATGCCGGATTCAGGACTTGAGTCTGAGCATACATATAAATTGACTCTTACAGTGACCGGAAAGAATGGCGGAGTTTATACAGATTCTGCTTTGCTTTATATCGTCAAGTTTTATGTTAATTATTAAAAGGAGAGTGTTGATGGAAGACTTCAAATTAGAAACAAAAAAATATCTCATAAAGTGGAAAAGGAGGGAGTGAGACAGATAACTATTTTTTGAGTTGAGTTTTTTACAAGTAAATTTTTAATTTTGGAACTTTTATCTATAGGAGGACTAATATGAAAAAGCTTTCAAAACTTTTGGCTCTTGCTGCTGGTTTTGCAATATTGTGCTTTGCAAGCTGTTCTGATGCTGATGTTTCAGGTACTGCTGCAACACAGGTTAATGATAAGACCGGCAACTTAAAAGAGTATGAGATTTCGCTCTTTGCGGAAGATGGTTCTGCCCTTGACCTCACTAAATGGGGTGTTACAGAAGAAGCAACAGCTGATTCTTCACGAACCATTGTGGCAAAAGGCCTTGGCGCAGATATTCAAGATGCAACAAAGGTGGAATTCTATCTTTGGGGTAACAATGTTCTTAACACAGCAGATACTTCTATGTCTAACCCTAAAAAAGTTAAATTCACGCTTAATGATGTGTCTGCATCCACAACTGTTGGTAAGGTCGAGCTTGGGCTTTCTGCTTCAAGATGGAATCTTACTCTTGTTGCAGTTGATAAAAGCAAGGTTACGACAGTAGATGCAACCACATTGAAGGGAATTGCATACTATATCGGTTATGCTAACGTTGACCTTCGCTCTGCTACATCCCTCAAATTCTATCTTTCTGCAGATGGTTTGACAGGCCCTGGCGTTTTGAAACTTACATTCAAATTTGACGGTATGACCGGTGCTACTGGTAATACTGCAGCTGATGCTACTGTTCCAAATAAGGGTACATGGACAAAAGAGCATGCGGATCTTCTTCTTGAAAAGTCTTATACGATTGCTGCCGATGTTACTTCTCGTCTTACAAACGCTGTTTCAAGCCCTCAGACAATCGACACTGCTAAATTCCTCCCGACAAAGACTAATGCGTCAGATCCTTATGCAGGAACAGAAGGTAAGGATGATGCCGACGGTGAAACGAAAACATGGACTTCTGTTGCTCCTGGTACATACAACCTTGAAGTAAAATTCACTTGCCCTGCACCAACAGGCTCAATAGATCCTGTCAAGGAATATGTATGGAGTGATGTCCTCATCGTTCTTCCAAATCAGACTATTGAGCAGACCGTCTATGTTCCGGATATCGTTTTGTTCAAACCAAAATCTCCGGCAACTTTCCAGGTCGGATATGAGACAGCAAGTCTGAACAAGAATTCAAATACCTATAACGCAGTTCTTGCATGGACAGATTCTTCTAACAACGAAAAATACTTTGAGGTACAGTACACTGATCTGGAAGGTGCTGCAAGCCTGCTTTCTGCCGCTATTGATGACGACACTAAGTGGGATGCTGCAACAGGTTCATTGAATGCAGATCAGAAGAAGAGTATTAAAGATGACTTCTACGGAAATACACCTGCCGGATGGGTTGCAGGCAGCTTGATTAAAAACAACAAAGAGGCTGTCGTAAAACTTTCTCTTGGCCGCCGCTATCTCTTCCGAATTGCTGCTGTAAACGATGCAGGTCACTCTGACTGGACTTACGCAACATACGACCTTGCTACAGCAACTCAGACTATCTCCACAGGTATCGGTACAAAGAGCTATACTCCTGCAGAATTCGCAATCAATGAAATTGACTCGACAACAAATGATTATGCTCCAACTGCAACCTATGCTATCTGTGCAAACCTCTACCGCCTGACATATCACTTGAATGGCGGAGAATATGACTTTGACGGAACCACAACAAAAACTGCTGATCTGGTATACTACTTGAGCCAGCCTGCAGAACCTGCAACTCTTACAGATGATGGTGCAAATCCTCCAGTTATTACAGCCGGTATTCCAATCTTCACTCCAATCGGAGATCCGGATGCCACAACTCCAACATATCCGACACTCTTTAAGGGCTCTAACAGCTGGACTTCATGGAGACGAGGAATCGTTGAGGGCAAGGTTTATCAGAATGAAGGTACTGACCGACCTTCATATACAGCCGGTACACCTGCAACATCTTCTGTTACTTTGACTAAGGGACCTCTTGTATGCTATAAGCCTGACGGATATCTCGGTTATCAGAACCTTGATTTGTTCGCTAGCTATACAGTAGCTGCTGCCGATGTTGAGATTTACAACGACCATGATTATGAATTCCTTGATGATGAAATCAGCATCACTGGCGCAACTGGTGCAGGACACGCTTATGAGTTTGCTTACACTTCATCAAGTCCATCAACAGCACTCGTTCTCAACTATACAAAGGGAACTCACCCTGTAACATTCAATTATGATTCAATGATTGTCACAATTAAGAATGTTGCTTCGGGAGAAACTGTTGCAATCGGCACTGTCAATTCTACATCAAATGCATACAACTTTGATATTTCAGCATTCGGTGAAGGAAAATTCTACATCACTGTAGTCGGCGAGTACAAAGGTCATCAGTATTCTTACGGAGTTGTATTGACTATTGTTGATAACTCCTAGTATTTAAGTTTCAATGACTTTTAAGGTCGTTGATTTATACTCTTAAATCTGAATCCGGGAAAGTAAATCTTTTCCGGGTTCAGGTTCTTTTTCAAAAATGAAATCATATTTTGCATCGTCTTTTTTCAAAAAAATTCAGATTCTCATTTTAAGCCTTGCCGCTTTTTTGCTTTCGGCTTGTGCTGACCTTACTTCTGGGGTTGTATATGAGAAGTCTGTGAATGCAAAATATATGTACATCACTCTGGAGTCCGCTGATACTGCTCTGGCTATAACTTCCGCACGTTCTATTACGGCTCCTGCAATAGATTTTACTGATCCGGCAACTCAGAATTATTGTTTTTATGTCTGGGGAAAGTCTTCTAAAGGCACTGTTTCTCCCAAAAAAGTTTATTTTGATTCTTCTACAGGCTCTACAGGAACTGTTGAAATTGATTTTCCGATAACAAGCTATTCCTTCGTGCTCGCTGTCACGGAAACTGAGCCTCTTGAAATTTCAACTACAGAAATCCTTAAAGATGCAATTTTTGTCGGTTATACAAATGCCGATTTGTCATATTCAAAAACTGTAAAGTTTAGCCTTTCAACTGGTGGCCTTAAATCGCCTGGAGCGGTTTACCTTAATTTCTACCTTGATTCTACCTGGCTTGATTCTCAGGTCACAAGATTATTGAGTAATTACAAGGCGCGTGTCTGTTTTTATACGAAAGACGGCGTTGCCAAGAGCGGTGAGATGGGGCTTGAAGGCCTGAGCAAGACTGTTCCGATTTATTCTGCAAACTGGTTCCGCTCGCTTGCTGCCGGTGAATATGAAATGCGGGTAACAATTCGTGAAGAGGGTGGTGAGCAGCTGGTTTACACTTATTCTGATAATGTAATTGTCGCGCCAAACCGAAAAATCGAAGCCGATGTATATATTCCGAACATTCTTCTGGATTTGCCAGAAGCTCCAACAGATTTTAAGGCTGCCCACTGCATGGATTACCGTTTCTACAAAGGCTCAAAATCAACTGTGATTGATAATGGTGACGGAACTTATTCTTCTCAGCCTGCAGAAAACGGAATTGAACTGACTTCAAATGCTGATATTGAAAAATACGAGTTTACTGACTATGGAATTTTGTTCTCATGGACGGACAATGCAAACAATGAGACTGGATTCAAAATTACGCTTGTTGATGTCACGAAAATCGCGGATGGTCACAGAACGACAGCTGAAATCTTGGCCGATTTACCGACTGTAATGACGGATTCATACTGGAACTCTCTTGTCCAGCCGTTTGAGGGGCAGAGTTCTATAGTAAAAGTATTTAAGCCTGAAACTTACAAAAATTCTTCTGATTATATTCTTGGTTCACTTGAGAAAAACAAAACTTCGCTGATTGTTTACGGTTCATTCGGTTCTTGCTACATTGCAAAAATTGAGGCTGTTAATCTGGCAGGCTTATCAAAAGCCTGCTATGTCCGGCTTGATGAGGATTTCAATGTTGAAGGCTATGTAGGAAAAGCCTTTGCCTCTGCTTCAAATCCATGTAAGGTCATAAACCGCTATAAAATTCTGTATCATCATTTTCAGGGCGGAACGATTGTATACACGCAAGGACCGTTGGCACCAATTGTACAGGAGCCAAAAGACTATGTAATCGAATACCACACTTTTGGTGAAGGCAAACTTATTTGTTACAGCGGTACAAGTTCTGGTGAGGCGACAATTGAAAATCCGATGCTTTATTACTTTGGAAACGGAATCATAGTAAAGAAAGACTCTGGCGGAAACGTAATTTCATCAACACCTGCCCGTGGTACTCTCTGGAGCCGATGGACTATTGGTTCGTATGGGGGAATTGATTATCCTGGAACTGCAAAACAAACTGCAAATGGGCACGATTATATTGAACCGGCAGACTACACCGGCTATACATCACTTTATCTTTTCGCCAGATATGATTGATAGTCAGCGTGATTCACACCGAACCACGCTGCTTTAGTCTACATTGTTGCTGGTATATTCTCACGCACAAGTTCTTCTTTGAGTGCAAGAACCTGCTCCAGAGGAAGAGAACAGCAGCGAGCAACTTTCTCAGAAGAATCACCTTCTTGAAGCAAATTCTTCGCATTTGCGATAGATCTGTCTTCTGCGGCAATCTTCTTCTGTACCTCTATGAAATTTTCCTGATCCCATTCTCCGAAAATCATGGATTGCTCCTCTTTGCTCAGATTGGTGAAATACTCAGCGTGATTCACAACGAACCTCGCTGTTTGTATCTACATTGTAGCTGGTATATTCTCGTGTGTAAGTTCTTCCTTTAGCGCAAGAACCTGTTCAAGAGGAAGTGAGCAACAATCAGCAATCATTTCTGGTGACAGATTGGCTTTTTGAAGAAAATTCTTCGCATTGGCGATTTTTGTAGCTTCGGTAGCATCTTCCGCAGCAATCTTCTTCTGTACTTCTATGAACTTTTCCTGATCCCATTCACCGAAAATCATGGACTGCTCCTCTTTGCTCAGATTGTTGAAATACTCGGTGAGAAGGTTCCCCTGTCGGCACTTGTTGAGCGCGTATTTGGGTGGATTCTTCTCTCCGTTTCGCTTTCCTATTCTAGCATACTCCGTAAAATTTGAATATGCAAGAAGTGCCTCGCATTTCTGGAGAATCGGGTGATTCGCGTTCTTGTTGATGTTGTAGATTTTTACGGTCAGGTCTAGCGAGAGTGATTCGGGCAAGTCTTTTAAATTTGCAGCTTGCTTTATCTCCTTGAACGCATCGGAAAGTCTCATGATTTTTTCCTGCGGGAAGGCTTCGTCTCCGTTGTAGAAAACGTAACATTCCGGTCTTGGTAATTTTATTTCTTTCGTGTTGTACTTGTCGTTGTCGGTGAAGAATCTGTTGTAGTGAGCTACCAGATATTCCAAGCATCGGAACGGCATGTTGTTGTTGATTGTGCTCTGATGCTCGGCAAGGACAACTATGCTGTCGTTGATTTCCATCGACACGTCATTCTCGATGTTGTTGTAGACTACGTTTTCCAGCGTTACAGGTTTGATTTCGACTTCACCGATTTTGAAGTTCGTGTCGTGAATAGCGTTGTAGAGCGAAAGAAAGTGCTCCTTTGCGTTAACGTTGCGCCCGAACATGTTCACGAAGAGCGAGCTTTTGTAGTCGCGTTTTTGATTTGCGGATTCTTTTGGTGCCATAAAACACTCCTTTTGGAATAAGTAGGATTTGAGAATCTGAAGAAAACTCCGTGCGGCCGGTCACAAAGTTCCTTTCAAGTTCCCATACCTTATTACTTCCATTTTTTTTGCGTTTTCGGCAATGCAGAACGAAAAAAGTCAGAAAAATCCAAAAAAAATTGCCCATTTCTGGCATTCAGTCACCAAAAATGGGCAGAAATAAACATAAAAAAATTTAATTAAACCGTTACTTTTTGGTGCTCCAGTTCTTCTTTTAACGCAATGACCTGCTCCAAGGGGAGGGAAGTGATTTGTGAAGTCTGCTCAGGAGAAAGTCCCATTACCAACGCATTCTTCGCATTTGCGATGGCATTTTCTCGCGCACCGATTTGGATTCCTTCTATGCGACCATCGTTTCGGAGTGTCTCGTCATAAGATTCCTGATCAAACTCTGTGTAAATGTCAGTTTCGGAGTGTCTCGTCATAAGATTCCTGATCAAACTCTGTGTAAATGTCATCCAAAATCTTCATGCGCTTCTCCCGGAAAAATCCTTCCAGAAAATCGCCTTTGATTGCGTAGTCAACGGCTTCGTTAACCGCGCTGTCAAAACTCATCCCTTGTGAAAGATTTTCCTTTACTTGATTTACCTATCCGTCAATCCTATTCAAAAAATTGACGGATAGGCTTTGAGTTAGTTTGTGACCGTAACCGTCTTGTGCGCAAGTTCTTCTTTAAGAGCAAGAACTTGTTCCAGCGGAAGAGAACAACATCGAGCAATTTCTTCTTCTGAAAGTTTATTCAAAGCGAGAAAGTTCTTCGCATTTGCGATGGCATTTTCTATGCGACCATCGTTTCGGAGGGTTTCGTCATAAGATTCCTGATCAAACTCTGTGTAAATGTCATCCAAAATCTTCATGCGCTTCTCCCGGAAAAATCCTTCCAGAAAATCACCTTTGATTGCG